>JAQIBO010000165.1 GCA_027859055.1 Spirochaeta sp. | reverse complement strand
GCGGAGTCTGACAGGGATATTTTATCTACCGGGCGTTTTCCGATCAATTACGGCAACATCCAGTTTTTCGGTCGTCTTCAAAGTCAGGAGATTCCGGAACTCTCCGACGCAGCGTTCCGTGAACAGTTTTTCGAGACCGCGTTCTCTCTCGGCGAAGACGAGGTGAGTGAACCGATTCTCCTGCGACAGTCGGCCCTGGTACTGCAACTGCAGGAAGAGTACCCGGTTGATCAGGAAGATGCCGAGTTCATTTCTGAATTTTACGATTCCATCGCCCGTCAATTCTACTCTGAAGGTATTGAAGACGCGTTTGTAGACGATGAAAAGCTGACCGACAACTTCGTTCAGGCGTTTAACCGGTACGTTCTTGGAAACTGACCGTACCGAATGAGTACTCCGGGATGAGCGCGCAGATATGAGCGGCTCTCACCGCGCGAACTCATCAGATGAGACGCCCCGAATTGAAGCGGGGCCAAAAGGGAGCCAGATCTGGTGGCGGGGCCGGCGACTGCTTGGTCCGTCACCGCGGGACTCCCAGCTGCGCCGCCTGCCTGCCCAACCCCACGACCAGACCCTTTACGTGTGCATCTCTCCCCTTCTTGGGGAGGGGCTTTCCCCCTTCGTCCGACGGCTGTCACGAAACAGCGCGGTTCTCTGCGTCGAACTTGAACCATGCCTGGCGGAGTTATGGCACCGCCGGGAATCCGGCCTGTCGATGGTTCCGCTTGTGTCGTCATGGGTGGACGTGACGTCTGTCGCACAGACCATGATCTCCCAACGGGCGATCAGGCGCGTCGAGACCGTCACGCTGAGCGGTGGCGGCGCCCTGTACCGGGAACGCTATCGCCACATCGAACCAGCGCTCCAGACCGTGATTCAGCGGTTCTGGGCAAATCGTGGAACCGAAATCCGCCTGGGCCGGCGATGGCTGGCAAATGTATGGAAGAATACGGGACAGGCGTCGGGGGATCTTGCCGTTCTCAGCGATGCGATGCCGCCAAAAGCGGTACTTATCGGCGCCGGCCCGAGTCTTGACGCGGATATTGCGCTCCTTGAAGAGACTCTGCTGCGGGAAAGCACAGAAACCTTCACCGGCGACTCTGAAGGCGGTACCGGGGATATCCGCCGTCCCGCGATCGTTGCGATCGATACGGCGTTACCGGCGCTTGCGGCGCGCCAAATTCCGGTGGATTGCGTTGTGGCGATGGATGGACAGCTGGCAAACGCCGCTGACCTCGTCCCGTGGGTATGGCACAACAGCGTTCTCATCGCAGATATCTCGACCCATCCAAGCATCGTGCGCACCTTTGATCCGGCACGACGCGCCTTTTTTGCGACCCGGTTCTCAGATCTCCGACTTTTCCCTTCATCGGATACTGCCGGGACAGATACGGCGTGGACCGACAGTATTCACGGATTGACCGCGAAGGTTCCCTCGCTGGTTCCCCGTGGTTCCGTGGCACCTTCAGCTTTGGAGATTCTGGTCTATACGCTGGGAGTCACCGACCTCGTCATCCTGGGAATAGATTTCTGGTATCACCCGCCCAGGACGCACGCCCGAATGGCAACCGGACATCGGCGTTTTTTGAATCTCCACAACCGGATATCCGGTACCGGAGGTGCGGCGCAACTCGTACAGCGGCCGTGGCGGTCCGGAACGCTGCGAAATGGTGAACCGGTACAACTTGACGGCATACTCGCGGACCAGGCGGCACAGATGGCCCACGTCGTGTCCGTCCTCCAGGGCGAAGTTCCAGATGTGCGGTTCCGCCAGCTTCCAAACAGAGGATTGCCTATCGGCACCGATGAGATCTCCCCCGGGGAATTGAAACACTGGGTTACCACAACGCCCTCGTGGCGGCTTCCGCGGACGATTGCAACAGACCGTTCACGAATGTCGTACGAACGGCGGCTTGCCGCGTTGAACGTGCTCGGTGAACGTCTGATTGCGCAGGAAGCGGCGCTGACCGCCGACGGTCCGGTGTTTCTCGACGCGATGCTGGATTTTGCGTGGTTTGATCTGCCGCAGTGGCCGCTTGCGGGACGTACCGCCGCGGCAGCCCGCCTCCACCGCCTCCGGTTTCTCAGGGCGGTCCGTGATCATCGCCGCCGCGTCATCCGGGCACTCGCGGCTGCCGGGGTCACTCCTCGGGAGTCCCCTTAAGGACAGCCAGAAACGCGGACTGGGGAAGCTCCACATTGCCCACCGTCTTCATGCGCTTTTTCCCCTCTTTCTGTTTTTCAATCAACTTGCGCTTCCGAGAGATATCGCCACCGTAGCATTTGGCTGTGACGTCTTTCCGGAGCGCAGCAATCGTCTCGCGGGCGATAATCGTACCACCGATCGCTCCCTGCAGGGGTATTTTGAACTGTTGGCGCGGAATTTCGTTGCGCAGTTGTTTGACCGCCGATCGTGCTCGGTGTTCAGAGTGGCCCCGAAACACCAGCATCGACAGCGCGTCCACCGGTTTGCCGTTCACGAGGATGTCGAGCTTGACGAGGTCCACCGGTCGATGGTCAAGCAATTCGTAGTCAAATGACGCGTAGCCGCGGGACAGCGACTTCAGACTGTCATAGAAGTCGAAAAGCACCTCCGCAAGGGGCATCTCAAACACCACCTCCACGCGACTGGTGTCCAGGTAGATCATATCTTTCTGGATTCCCCGCTTGTCGTTGCACAACGTGAGCATCGGACCAAGGTAGGTATCAGGGGTGATAATTGAGGCCCGAATATACGGTTCTCGTGCTTCCTGGACGTCTCCCGGCGCGGGGTACTCCAACGGGCTGTTGACGGAGATCACTTCACCGCTGTTAAGCGTGACGTGGTTCTGCACCGACGGCGCGGTAAGTACCAGGTTCAGGTCGAACTCCCGCTCCAGACGCTCCTGCACGACTTCCAGGTGAAGCATACCGAGAAACCCGCACCGAAACCCGAAGCCCAGGGCAGCGGAATTGTCTTTTTCGAAAATCAGCGATGCGTCGTTGAGCTTCAGCTTGTCCATCGCCCGAATCAGGTCCTGGTAATCATTGGTGTCGACGGGATAGATCGACGAAAACACAACCGGTTTCACCTCGCGAAAACCGGGAAGCGGAACCGTACAGCGGTGGTCGGGCCTGGTAACCGTGTCACCGACCCTGACATCCTGAATCGTCTTGATACCGGCGATTATGTACCCGACGTCTCCGGCGTTGAGCACGTTTGTCTGTTCCAGCTTGATTTTGAAACGACCGGTCTCCTCGACAGCGTAGGTGGCCCCGTTGAACCACATTTCGATCGTGTCACCGGGACGAATTGAACCGGAAAACACTCGAATGTGGACGATGACGCCGCGATAGGGATCGTAGTGGCTGTCGAATACCAGCGCCTGAAGTGGCTCGTCGCGACTCCCGGAAGGCGGCGGAATCCGCTTGATAATCGCTTCAAGAAGTTCGGCAATGCCGGTTCCCGCTTTTCCGCTGACAAGGAGCACATCGGTGGGATCGAGACCAAGATCGTGTTCGATCTGGTGAAGGCAATTTTCCACATCTGCTGCAGGCAGATCGATCTTGTTGATGACCGGGATCACCTCCAGGTCGTGTTCAACCGCGAGATAGAGGTTGCTTAACGTCTGTGCCTCGACACCCTGGGCGGCATCGATCAGCAGCACCGCACCCTCGCATGAGGAGATCGCCCGGGAAACTTCATATGAAAAGTCGACGTGGCCGGGAGTATCAACAAGGTTGAGACGGTATTCTTCCCCCCCGATTTCCATTGGCATCGTGACGGCCTGACTCTTTATCGTGATACCGCGTTCACGTTCGATATCCATCGAGTCCAACAGCTGATCGTGAAAATCGCGATCAGCCACGATTTTTGACCGTTGTATAAACCGGTCCGCCAGCGTGGATTTCCCATGATCTATATGGGCTATGATACAAAAGTTGCGTACGTGTGACTGCTCTACACTGTGAACCATGAATGTTCAGTTGTACTACGTCGACGATTACTTGTCGAGGACCCCCTCGTACGGTCCTCGCCGGGTTCTACAGAGAGACGGCCTATTCCAAAGGGAGACCGAGGTCGCTGATCATCTGGAACAATTTGGCACGATCGATCGGCTTTACCAGATACGAATCAGCACCACCCTGGTAATACGCCTCCACCACGTTTTTAGGATCTTCCAGAGCGGTCGTCATGATGACTTTGACAGCATCGGAGCTATCCACGCCGATCTTCGCTTCATTTCCGCGGATCTCTTTGAGGGCGGTCTGGCCGTCGACGTTGGGCATCATGATATCGAGAAGTATGAGCTGATAGGGATCGTTCTCTTCCCACGCCATACTGAACGCCTCGATCGCCTCGCCGCCGTCCACCACCACATCACATCGGGCGTGGGGCTGCAGCAGCATCTGCAGAAAGCGTCGGCTTCCGAAGTCGTCTTCAACTATCAATATTTTCACTGTCACGCCTCCCTAACGATTCCAGCTCCTCGAGTAACCGAACAGCGGTCTCTTCGTTATCGCGGCGAAGAGCCAGCTGAAGCCGAAAAAGCGTTTCGACCTCCGGGTTTGATACAGCACGCCCGCGGGTTTCCCGGACGATCTCCCGCGCACGTTCAAATTTTCCTTCTTCGATCGCTCGCTTTACGTCCGCCGTTGGTAATGATACACCACCGGTCGGTGTCTCAGCTACCGGTTTCTTCGGTTCTGGCCCGGCCGGACGCTCGTTCGTGCGTTTGATCGGTGCATTGTTAGAACGGTCCGCATCGGGATCAACGGCTGCCCCGGCGAGTGCCTCCCGGAGCGTTTGTTCGATCTGATTAATGGTGAACGGCTTGGAGAGTACCGACGTGAATCCATGTGCGCCGGCACGGTCGGCCATTTCCGCGCCGGAGTGTCCGGTAACCGCAACCATCGGCATCGACCGGGCCGCGCTCCCTGCCTCTCCCGCGCGAATGCGCTCCACCAGTTCCCATCCGTTCATGCCGGGCATTTCAATATCGACGCACGCTGCGGCAAATCGCAAATCCGGAAGCAGTTCCAGGACTGCGGCGGACCGATTCACCGCGTGGACGGAATATCCAAGACGTTCGATCATCTTTTTAGTGACCATCAGGTTAACCGTGTCGTCGTCAACGACAAGGATCGGGGGCTGGTCGTTCAGGTCAGTCATCGCGGCAGCCCCGTCCAGTATATCCGGGCGTCCCGCGGCAATTGCCGCATAGTCAGCGGTGCGCAGCGGCTCCTTTATCCGGATCGGGCAAAAAAAGCTGTCCATGTCCGTCTCCGACCGGTTGTTGGAAACGGTGTCGACGACGACTACGATCGGAGATATATCCGGTGACTGAGCTCCCTGGTACTGCTGCCAGTCGATAACGAATGAGCGATACTGACCGGTCGTGAGGACGACGATGTCATCTTCACGGAAATCCGCCTTCAGGTTGAGTTCAACGATCTGAACAACACTTCCCGGATACGTCGCCCAGGGGGTCAATCCGTTTTGGAGCAGGCGGTCGTTAGTGAAGACGCGGCGCGTCGGGATCGCTGCGTCACGATTCGTGGCGGTCTCGTAGCGACGGATCTGCTCGCCGATCGGACGGGCATCCGCCGCGGTGAGCGGTAGTTCAACGGTAAAGACGGAGCCACTCCCCGGGTTTGAATGCAGACGAATTTCGCCGTTCATCGCCGAGACAAGCCGTCGTACAATCGCGAGTCCCAGACCGGTACCCCCGGCGCTCCGGGTTGCCGGGTCGTCAAGCTGAGAAAAATCTTCGAAGATATCCCCGTGTTTTTCCGGAAGCAGGCCGACTCCCGAGTCTTCGACGGAGAACTGTACGAGGCCGGCCTGCCCCGCAGCGACGGACAACCGGACGTATCCCGATTTTGTGAATTTCACCGCGTTGGAAAGGAGGTTGCCTATCGTCTGTTGGATGCGCTGCTCGTCACCGTACAAACGTTCCGGTAAAGCCGGGGCCACGTCGATGCACAGGCGCAGACCTTTGCGATGGGCGTCAACGGCATATACTCGGGCAGCTTTCTCCACCAGATCAGCGATCGTTATGATCTCGCGTTTCAGGTCGACCCGCCCCGCCTCGTATTTTGCATAGTCGAGGATGTCTGAAATCAGCGCTCTGAGAGTGTCTGCCGAACTCCGAACCACCGAAAGGTACTCCTGAAGCGGCACCGGTACACCGGCTTCCACGGCAAGTTCAGTCATACCGATAATGCTGTTCAACGGTGTCCGCAATTCGTGAGTAACGCGGGCCAAGAAGTCACTCTTTGCCCGTCCGGCGCTTTCCGCCGCCTCTTTTGCGGCAACAAGAGACTGCTCGTATCGAAGCGACTCGGAGATATCACGAAGAACAACCACCAGTGACGCGGCTCCAGGAGGTCCCTCCGGAAGAGTCTGTTCGGTCCGCTCCACCGGAATTCTTCTCCCATCCCTGCTGGTCAGCACAAATCGCGCGGATCCTCCGGGAGGCGGCGCGGGCAGGCCGGGCTGGGTCGCATCGGTCAGCTCAAGAATCTCTTCCAGCGGACGTCCAACGACCGATTCGGTTGACCATCCGGTCAAACGTTGCGCAGCGTCGTTGAGAAGGAGGATGCACCGTTCAGAATCGGTGGTGATGATTCCTTCACCGATACAGTTGACCGTGGTATCAAGTAGCGCTCTGTTCGCCCGGAGTTCCTGCTCCGCCGAAAACTTGTACAACGCGAGCTCGATCGCGATGAGGAGTTCCCGCTCCTGAAACGGCTTGAGCAGGTATCCGTATGCCTGGGACCGTTTTGCGCGTTCCAGACTTTCCGCGTCGGAATATGCGGTGAGAAAAATGGAGGGAATCCCCAGGTCCTGCTGGATCCGGGCCGCGGTTTCTATCCCGTCGATCTCCCCCTTGATCTGAATATCCATCAGGATAACGTCTGGACGGGTTTCCCGGGCCAGCTTCTGCGCTGCGGCACCGCTGCTCGCTGCTCCCGCTATCTGAAACCCCAGCGAAGTGAGGCGTGTCTTCAGATCAAGGGCGACAATGCTTTCGTCTTCAACTATGAGAACCGACGTTTCCATGTCTCCCTACGCGTTTCAGAATCGATTCTGCGATCCGGTTCAGCGGCACACTTTCGTCAACCGCGTTTCGCTTCACCGCCTCATTCGGCATGCCGTAGACGATGCAGGAAGCCTGATCCTGGGCGAATGTGTACGCACCACCATCGTGCATCTCCTCCATGCCGTGGGCGCCATCATCACCCATACCGGTCATGATTACGCCGATCGCGTTTGGTCCGGCGTAGCGCGCCGCCGACCGGAATAAAACATCTACCGATGGACGGTGGCGACTCACCAGCGGTCCATCTTTCACTTCGACGTAGTACCGGGCACCGCTTCGTTTCAGTAACATATGGCGGTTGCCCGGGGCTATCAGGGCATGGCCAGTAACCACGGTATCGTTGTTCTCCGCCTCTTTCACCGTAATCTGGCACAACGAGTCCAGGCGGCGAGCGAAGGCAGCGGTGAACTGCTCCGGCATGTGCTGGACGATCACGATACCCGGCGCGTTCAGTGGCAACGCCTGGAGAACCTCTCGCAGCGCTTCGGTTCCACCGGTTGAGGCGCCGATACAGACGATCTTTTCAGTCGTCTCGGGGACTCGTATCCGTCCGTCCGGGCGCGCGATCACTTCGTCGGCGTTTCGCTTTGGTTCAACATCGCGGTAATGATCGGTGCCTACCGGCGGGCGTGCAACTTTGCCGGGTGTCGCCGGACGATGCGCCGATTTTCCCGTTTGCTTGAATTTCGCAATCCCAAACCGGGTCTCGTACGCCGCCTTGATCGCGTCGTAAACTTTAACCCGTGACTCCTCAAGGAAGCGTTTGGTGCCCATTTTTGGTTTCTCGAGAATCTCTACCGCGCCGTACTCAAGCGCGGTCAACGCGTTTGCAGAACCTGATTCCGCCATCGATGAACAGACAACCACCGGAAGGGGGTGCTGGCTCATCAGATGTTTGAGAAAGCTGAGTCCGTCCATTCGCGGCATTTCAATATCAAGCGTGATCACGTCGGGTATCACGGTTTTCAGCTTCTTGGCGGCGATATATGGGTCACCAGCGGTTCCCACAACCTCAAAGTCGGGACTTTCAGACAACAGCGCCGAAAGCGTCTCGCGTACTACCGCCGAGTCATCCACGATCATTACACGAATGGGTTCAGGCATAGGTTCAGTGCGCCTCCTCCACGCGCTGGTACACCGTCGGCGCCACTGAAACGACCGGCAAGTCGATGCCGGCAAGCGTTTCGGAGTGACCCAGAAACAGATACCCCCCGGGAACGAGATAGTCGTACAGCTTCCGAAGAAGCTGTTCCTGTCGCTCCCGGTCAAAATAGATAATCACGTTGCGACAAAAGATCACGTGGAAGCGGTCTCGAATCGGAAAGCGTGGCACCATCAGGTTCAGACGGTGAAACTGCGCCTTTTCCCGGAGCGCACGCTTCACCCGGACTGTTTCGGTGTCGTGATTCCTGCTCCGCAGAAGGTAGCGTTTCCGAAATTCCGTGGAAACGGGAGCTACGCGGTCAGCAGGATAGACTGCTCGCCGTGCGGTTTCAAGAACAGCGGTCGAGATGTCGGTGCCGAGAATCCGGAAATCAAAACGCGGGTTTTCCTGCCGTTGATACTCGGCAAGGACGATCGCCAGCGTATACGCCTCTTCACCGGTCGATGAGGCTGCGGACCAGATCTTGAATCGTCCGTCCAGCCCCCACCGGTCGCGCTCAACGTGTTCCGGCAGAAGCCGTTCGCGCAGGTACACAAAATGGTCGGGTTCCCGGAAAAAGTCGGTTTTGTTGGTGGTGACCACGTCGATCATATGGATAATTTCGCTGTTATCCGCGTTGAAGACGTGCTCTATATACGCGTCAAACGTCTCGAAGTTGAGGGCACGAAGTCGTTTCTGCAGACGACTCTCCAGCATGATCCGTTTTGCCGGAGGCATCTTTATGCCGACCTCACTCTCAATGAAACTGCTGAGCCGTCGAAAATGTGCTTCTTTAAGTGTGATGCCCGCCATTGCTCTTTCCTGCTGCAAGCCGTTGTACGTCCAAAATAAGAGCAACTCCTCCGTCACCGAGTATCGTCGCGCCGCTGACCCCTTCGAGGTTGTGGTATAGTTTACCGAGGTTTTTTATCACCGTCTGGTGATCCCCGATTACGGTGTCGACCACGAATCCCACTTCACCAATTCCCGTTTCAACCACAACCGCCTGTTCTATCTCCGGTCGGTTGCCGCTGATACCGAACTCATGGCGCAGATCGATGAGCGGCAACAGTTCACCCCGATTGGCAACCACCGCATCATTACTGCTGCCCCGGCGGTATTCGATGCACTCTTCCACGTTTGACAGGGGGACAACGAAATGCTCGCCGCCAATTCGGACCAGCAGGCCGTCGATAATCGCCAGAGTCAGGGGGATCGATATCACGATTGTGGTTCCGTTTCCGGGAACGGAATGGAGCGTTACGGTACCGCCGATGTTTTCAACTTCCTTGCGGACCACGTCCATACCTACGCCGCGACCGGAAACGGTCGTCACCGCTGCTGCGGTGGAAAACCCCGGTTGAAAAACCAGATCAAATACTTCGCTGTCTCCGAATTGCGCGTCGCTTCCGATAAGGCCTCGTTCGACGGCCCGCTGTCGGATCGCCTCCCGATCCAGCCCTTTCCCGTCATCGACAACGCGAACCTCAACGTTGGCACCCGCGTGGCGCGCACTGAGCGACACGTTGCCTGTCTTCGATTTTCCCGCCGCTTTTCGTTGTTCCGGTGATTCCAGCCCGTGGTCGATGCTGTTCCGGATCACGTGCACCAACGGATCGTGGAGCCGTTCAATAACGGTCTTGTCCAGCTCCGTCTCACCACCTTCAGTGGTGAGCTCCACGTCTTTCCCCAACTCTTGTGACAGGTCTCGCACCAGGCGGCGAAAGCGGGAAAAACTGGTCGCAATCGGTACCATGCGGATACTCATTGTGTGGTCCCGCAGTTCTCCGATGAGCCGTTCAAAGTTCTCGCTGATCGTGGTAAGTTCCGTGTGCTCCACCCCGTCGGTGGTCTGCGTCAGCCGCGCCTGAAGCGTCACCAGTTCGCCCACCAGATCGACGAGTTCATCCAGTTTGTCGGACTGTACCCGGATGCTGGAGGATGCGGCATCGGCCTGCACTTTCTGCCGGCTGCGCTTAATGTGCTCCTGTTCCTGGAGCGCCGTCTCCACCTCGTGAGCGTCGACCCCGCTTCCGACAAGAACCTCACCCAAGCGGCGTTGCTCAGAAACCGCCTGTCTGACGACGTCGGACTCGACAACCCCGCGGTCGATCAGAATTTGGCCCAGCCGCTTGTGCCGCGGCTCGTCGGAAAAGTCGATCTCGTCCACGAGACGTATCTGCAGATCGCACTGGTCATCCACAAACATGAACACGTCACGAATTGCGGATGACGGTTGGGTCGTTGTCAGAAAAACGTCCCATGTAGTGTACGTTGCTTCTGCGCTGAACTGTTCCAGCGGCGGGACCTTGCTCAACCCGGCAACTACGGTGCAGTCCCCCAGATCATGCAGTTCTTCCAGCAGCAGGAGCGGGTTGGTTCCGTTTGACATGATATCCGTATGCGGAACAAAGCGGATATGCCACGTCCGAGCAAGCGCCTCGCCGGCGCCCTCCTGCTGCGGAGGTGGGGGTGCTGCGGCACTGCCGTTTTCATCCCCAATTGCATGCGTTACCACTTCACCATCGATTTCAAGCGGTTCCCGGTCGCCCTGAGCCCGATCTACCTCTTCTTCCAGCCGCTTCATCAACGCCTGGGATCGCTCGGGTATAGACTCATGTTCCGGGTCATCCAGCATCAGCCGGATATGGTCGCGAGATTCCAGGGTAAGGTCGATCAGTCCTCGTGTAACGGGAATTTTCCCGTTCCGGACGTCGTCCAGCACCGTCTCCACGTGATGGGTGAACCCGGACACCGCGTCAAACCCGAACATCGCCGCCGAGCCTTTGATCGTATGCATCGAACGGAAAACCGCAGAAACGACATCCCGATCGTCGGGAGCGTCCTCAAGTTGCAGTAACGCCTGCTCCAGGTTTTCGAGTAGTTCATACGCCTCTTCGCGAAAGCTGTCCTGAAAGCCGTCAATCATCGTCACGATCCTCCGGCGCTACTCCAGTGGGGAGATCAAATTCGTGCAACTGCCGGTTGAGTTCTTTACCGTCGCGGACAATAGACGAGACGAACCCGCCGTGAAACAGCCGTTCTGCGATCGCCTCGGGAACGCTCCCGGTCAGTTCAAACCGCTTCCCCTGGGCTGCGGCGTATCGCCTGGCCGAATACAAGAGTTGAACACCGGCAAGGTCAATCTCTTCCGCCTGACTCAGACTCGCCACAACCAGGGCCGTTGTGTCGATCCGTGCCCGCAAAAGCTCCTGAAACTCAGGAACCGCGGACACCGTAACATGTCCGTGCAAGTTGACAACTGAAACTTTTGTACTCATGGCTGTAATGTTCCTCGTGTAACGCTAACTATAGTACAAAAAACGACGTGACGCACGCAGGTTCGCTACAAAAAAGAATCTGTTTCGAGATAGGCACCTAATTGAACACCCGATTCGATAAAACCTGCTTTCCTCTTTTTGATGATGATTTGAATAAACGCCGCCCGCAGGTCCGAATCAACACGCCACGTCCGCAGGGCGAATGGATCATCGACCGACAGGCTCGATTCGTCGGCAACGGAGCCCGGAAAGACGTCGGTAATCACAAAGTCGGGCCCCCAGGGAGCACCGGAAACATCGTCAACCTGCATACCGAACAGAACTGGAAAGAGTGCTTCGATCGGCTGGCGCTCCAGCGCCTCCTCTACCGGACTGTACGGCCGCACCCCGACGGAGATGATCCGTTGCGTCGTAGATACTGTATCATCCTCTTCCGTCTTCTGCCAAACGGTGTGTACGAGATATCCCGCGTCGATTCCAAGCAGTTGATCCTGGGCATCCGCAAGGGTGAGGCCGGTTTCTCCATTTATGTGAGTGAGAACTTCCCCCGGCTCCACGCCTGCTCTGTCCGCTGGGGACCCCGGCGCCACGTACACCGCCTCAAGACCGGTACCGTTCTGCCTGACGCTGATCCCAAGCCAGGCGTGTTTCACTTCACCCTCTTCAAAAAGTTGCGGAAAGAAGTGGCGGATCCAATACGTGGGAATCGCAAAGTTAACGCCTTCAAACTGCTCGAGGCCGGCAAATACCACCCCGGCAACCTGCCCTGACGGCAGGACCAGGGGGCCGCCACTGTTGCCCGGGTTGATTGGAACATCAACCTGCATCGCCTCACCCATTTGCAGAAATCGCCGTCCCGAGGCCGAGATAATCCCGGAGGTGATTGTGCTGTCCAGACCACCGGGAGAACCAAACGCCAGAACGCGCTGCCCCGGCACAAGCGTCTTGATGTCGCTGAGCGAAAAGACGTATTTCGGATCAATTTCCACCTTCAGTAGCGCGAGATCAAATATGCGGTCGTACCCGATAACCCGGGCGGGGACGCGTTCATCCGGTCGCCCCGGAAGTTTCACAAACAGCCGCGAGTAGCCCTCGTAGGTTGGATCAACTTCACTTTGAATGACGTGGTAATTCGTAATTAGATAACCCCGAGGGTCAACGAAAAACCCGCTGCCGATCACGCGATCGGGAACTCCGACTCCCCGGTCAACCCGAATCCCTTTATTGACCCAGATCGTTACCGTACCGGGGAGCATAAGTCCCGGTTCGTCGCCATCGGCGTCAACAGGGTCCTCCGGAAGCGGCACCACCAGCTCACGCCGCCGTGCTGCCGCGGTCAGACGCCCCACAGCCTCGTCGTGGTTCATTTCCCGGGCGACGCCGATGTAGTAAATGAGATCCTCGCCGCTCAGATCCGATATCTGATCTCTGCGTAAAATGAGGTACAGCGACAGGACAGCGTCGTCATTTTCACGTGCAAAAGTTGCCCAATCCGCCAAAAGCTGGTCCGTGGTTGCGAGATCCCCGGTCGTGTAGCTTACCGGCTCGTCGGGAAGATGGCGTGCAAGGAGCCGCAGGTTCCACGCTGTTTTCAGCGCTTCCCGGTATTCCCCGTCTGTGACCGCCTGGTCGTAGCGTTCCCGGGTGTAGGTCACGTACTGTTGGAGGTATTCAGACCGTTCGGTATCACTCAACAGACCGGTTGTCACCCCATATTGCACTCGATTGACCACCGCCCCGTACTCATCGTCGGTGAGATGATCCTCTATCGCGCTTATCAGGCGTGAGCTTCGCGTAAACGGTTCGTGCGTCTCCTCTGGTGCGGATGCGCATCCACCCAGTAACAGCGCAGTCGCGATAACCACGATCATACCGTACCGTCGCCCTGTTGTATGCGCCAACGATTCCTTCACCGAATCATCTCCCATGACCGGAGTTGCCGCGCATGCTCCGCAACAGCCGCATCGTCCTTCCACCGCGCGTCGTCGGAACGGATCTGGCGTTCAAATCTCGTAATACCATCGTAATCAAGGGTAACACGGTCGGTTGCCACGTTCCATTCCTCCGTTGCCCACGGTCCGCTTCCGCGGAGGGTGTGTCCGATCGGCCGCGCCGGGCGCCATTCGACAAGGCTCACATCCGTACCGTTACGGCTTTGGAAAAACTCGGTAACGCGCGCCACATTGGGATACGGTGCGTATTCAATACCGTGTACATGCACGCCATCGTCAGACACTTCCCGGTGCCAGACATGCAAAGCTCCAGTCGGTGCTTGGAAAACGAGTTCAACGCGTTGATCCACAATCCCGTCCTGAAAAATATCGTGCTCCCAGATAGCCAATGTCTCACCGTTAAGGTGGTAGCGTTCTTCCCAGAATTGGTCCCTGTCGGTATCGAGCAGGAACAAATCCGGCGCTTCCTCACGCTGTATCAACTCACCCGGGGACTGCCCACCCTCACCGGCCCACGCCACAGCTCGTTCCAGGACGTACTTGTCAGCGTGTTCCACTGCCGTCGCCATACGATCTTCAGGTCGCTCTGCAACCTCTCCCAGCAGGTCTGTGCCGCCGGCGGCGCGGTATCTTCGGGCGAGACGCTGCCTCATCTCAGTATCTTTCGCAACCAGGATCCCATGCAGCAACAATTCCGGCGGTACCTGGCGCCCTTCGCCGGTTTCACGATCGATCCACTCAAGCAACGAAAGGGAGAGGCGGGTATTTCGGGTAAAATCGATGACGGCCAGTTCGGAATTGGTGGGAAAACGGGAACGAAGCCGTTGTACGTAGGCAGCGGAAAACCAGCGTGGCCCGGCGTGAAGGAGCGCCTGCACGTACAACCGTTCTATCCGGCTCGGCTCCGGATCGGTACTCCAGACCGGTATTTCCTCCATCGGAGCGATTACCGGTCGAACACCGGAGAACACCGGCGCTTCACCGATCAGGTCGCGGGATTCCGCCTCAAGCAGTTCGAGCGCTTCGGTCCCGCGTCCCTGCGCGAGCAGCAACTCCGCAAGTTCAGCGACGATATCTTCGCGTGGGGTGTCGACGCGGCGGGCGTCAAGCGCGGAAGTAAGCAGTTCCCGGCGGCGCACACGCACTTCCTGACTGCCCCGCAAACGAACGGCAAGACGGTACATCGCGTCGCCATTTTCCGGATCAACCGCCAGCGCCCGAGCGAGCAGATCGTCGGCGCCGGCGGCGTCAGGGGCGGAAAGAACCTGCTGAACCAGAGCGTCGGAGATGTCGCGGTACAGCTGTTCCTCAGCGGGGACACCGCTCTGATCCAACGGCGAGTCTACTGATTGCGCCAGGATGTTGTTGGCGCTGCCGTCTGCGGTAACGACAAGCACTGCAGCAACGAACGCGGTAACCGTGACGTGCCGTCGGTGGCGAAACTTAGACCGATTCACCGTCTCCGCCAGGGCCGATTTCACTTCCTCCACCAGGTTCTCCATCATCGTCCTGTTTCGGTCGCTCCGGAAAGCCGAACATCTCACGAATTTCATGATCGGACAACGTTTCCTTTTCAACCAGTTCCTGTGCGAGTCTTTCCAGCTGATCCTTGTGTTCCGTGAGGATCTGCTCCGCATCACGGTAACAGGTATTCAGAATATTCCCCACTTCCCCGTCGATCGCCTGAGCGGTGGATTCGGAGTAATCTTTATGCTGGGCTATCTCTTTGCCAAGGAAGATCGGTTCATCTTCCTGCCCGAAAGCCTGGGGACCCAGCTGGCTCATACCCCACTCGGTGACCATCCGCCGAGCCATTTCCGTCGCCTGTTTCAAATCGTTCTGAACACCGGTGGTGGTCTCTTCGTAAAACAGTTTTTCCGCGATGTATCCGCCGTAAGCGATCTTGATACGGTCCTCAAGATACCCGGAGCCTTTGCTGAAGCTGTCCGTTTCCGGCAGTGAGAACGCGACACCGAGCGCGCGGCCGCGTGGAATTACCGTCACTTTGTGCAAGGGATCAGCGTGCTTGAGGTAGAAATGAAGCAGCGCATGCCCTGCTTCGTGGCGCGCCGTTTTCAGTTTTTCCGTGTCGCTGATAATTCGGGATTTCCGGGCCACTCCCATCAGGATCTTGTCCCGGGCTTCTTCGAAGTCCTCGTTTTCCACCATTTCCTTGTCTTTTCGGGCGGCGTACAGCGCCGCCTCGTTGACAAGGTTGGCCAGGTCGGCCCCACTGGAACCGGGTGTCGCGCGGGCGACCCGGTTCAGGTCAACCGATGGATGCAGCTTGATCTTGTTACAATGCACGCGGAGGATCGCCTGACGCTCCTGCATGTCCGGCATGTCCACCGTCACCTGCCGATCAAACCGACCGGGACGAAGAATAGCCGGGTCAAGAACGTCCGGGCGGTTCGTTGCCGCCAGAACGATGACGCCGTCCTTCGTGTCAAACCCGTCCATTTCGACGAGCATCTGGTTGAGGGTCTGTTCCCGCTCATCGTGACCGCCACCGTATCCGGCGCCACGGGTCCGTCCCACAGCGTCCAGCTCGTCGATAAAGATGATACACGGAGCGTTTTTGCGTCCCTGTTCAAAGAGGTCGCGGACGCGACTTGCGCCGACACCGACAAACATCTCCACGAAGTCGGATCCGCTCATGTGAAAGAACGAGACTCCCGCTTCGCCGGCGCTTGCCTTTGCAAGAAGCGTCTTTCCCGTCCCGGGCAACCCGACGAGCAAGACGCCCTTGGGAATCTTGGCTCCGATCCGCGTGAACTTCTGCGGGTTCTTGAGAAACTCAACGATCTCCTGCAGTTCGTATTTTGCCTCCTGCTGTCCCGCCACGTCGTCAAACGTGATCTTCACCCCTTCTTCGAGGTACCGTTTCGCTTTGCTCTTCCCGAACGAAATGGCGCGATTCCCGCTTCCCTGGACCTGACGAAACATGAACCAGATAAAAAAGAACCCGATCATCCACGGGAGAAACTCCAGCAGGACCTGAAACGGTGAGACCGGGCGTGGAGAACCGGAAAAACGAACCCCCTGTTCGCGCAGTTCGCTAATCAGTTCGTCGTCAAAATAGGGAATGTTTGTCACAAACGCCTGCGTTTCCCCACCAACGCCGCGTAACGTGCCCTGTATTTCGTACTGATCGATAATCTTTACCGATTCGATCTGTCCCTCACGGAGATAGCCGAGGAACTGGGAATAGGCGATATCACGCCCCGGTGTCTGCGTGTTTGAGAACAGCATGACCACAAACATTCCCAAAAGCGCCACAAGAAAGATCAGCGCAAACCGGTTGTTCCGGAAGTTGAAATTGAAGTTATTGTTATCGTTGTTCTGGTCGCCGGATCCACCGGGACCGGAATCGTTACCATTCTGCATATTCTGCTACTTCCTCAGTCATTGAATTGTACGCACACTGAACAACCGCCGGCGAAAGCTGATGATCGAACTGATACACCATCACGGGTCACGCACTCACCTGGTGAACGTACCATGGCAACGGTTCCCCGCATATCCTCAATTACGTGCGCGCTCTCTGCCGCAGATTGGGAATCGGGATTACGGAACAGCTCTTTCCAGGCTCGTTCCGTCCCGCCGTTCACCAATCGGTCCCCGGATCGCATGGCGCGAACCACAACCGGTGGCACGAGTGGTCCAAGGGACCGCTGTTCCGACGGCGAAGAACTGTTTTCGCCGACTGTTGTCGGTTGTGCATCTCGCCGAAACCGAATACGCCCTCCCTCCGGCACTTCCAAAAGATAACCACTTTCTGCAGGACGGACAATACGCGCCCGGAGTGTCAGGATAACGTCAGTAATCACGATTTCGACATCTCCGACCGGGACAGTTTGCCGTTTGCGAACCGGTTTGTCACCACTCAGCAGCTCGTCAACGCTCCGCAATATCGGACGAAAGGAACTGCGCACCCCTGAACTGATCGCCTTGTGGGCTCGTCTCAGTACGAACTCCCGAGCCGCCTGCGGTAGTTCGGTAAACGTGGTACGCGATACGTTCCATTCCGTGTCCGAACCGAAATTGCCCCAGGCGTCACCGGGTATGAGCTCTGCAAGGGCGCGTTGCATCTCCCGGTGTTCCCGGTGGAATCGCGCAAGATGTGCTTCAACCGACGGAAACCGCTCGGAGATTCCCGGAATCAGGGCGTGACGAACAAAATTCCGAAGATATCTGTGATCGGCGTTGGTCCCGTCTTCGGCCCACGCCAGGTGAAGATCAGTCGCGTACTGCGAAATCACCGTGCGGTTCACCCCAAGCAACGGTCGCACCACCCGTACGCCGTCTACGACGGTATCCGCGTCAATACCAAGCGGCTCAGAGGGGGACCGCCCGGAGAAGATCCGCATAAGTACCGACTCTGCCACATCGCCATCGTGGTGGGCGGTGAGGAGGACCGATACCGGCCGGCCGTCTCCATTCCCGATCGTCTGTTGGAGTTCCTCATAGCGACGATGCCGCGCAACCGCTTCAATGCTCTCATTGCGCGCAGATGCCCCTGCGACGACCTCTCCTGGTTGAATCACACGGAAACGGACGGGAACACCAAGTCGGCGGGCCAGGTTTTGCACCAGGTTCCGATCGGCGGTGCGTTCCGAAGCGGTACGGATACCGTGGTCTACATGGGCGATCGTCACGTTTTCATACCCGGCGTTCACGACGGCATCGACCAGGACGACGCTGTCCCGTCCACCGGAACACGCAATGACGACGGGAGTGGACCGTTCAACACCCCGGTCTGCGAGGCAGATTCGGATGTGCCGTCTGAGCGAGTCGAGCATCTCAGATTTCCCGGTACTCCCGGTTTCCATCCTATTCCTCCGGCGGTCGACGGATTTCATTCACGCCGGATATCATCTGCTCGACCGTGGCCCCGTTCAGCCCCGTCAAAACATCGATTGTCCGGAGAATCGCCGCGTCGATCCGTTCCTGTTCATCCGGCGCGAACTCACCCAGAACGTGCTGTACGATATCCCCCCCTTGATCCGGGCGTCCCACGCCGAAATAGATCCGAGGGTACTCGTCGGTACCCAGTGCGGCGGAGACCGACCGCAGCCCGTTGTGGGACGCCGCCCCGCCGCGACGTTTCATCCGGACCTCACCGGGGGCAAGATCGATGTTATCCACCACGATGCATACCCGTTCCGGCGGTACGTGGTATCGTCGCGATATCCAGGGAAGCACATCACCGCTGCGATTCATATACGTCAGCGGCCTGGCGAGGACAACAGGAGCCGCTGGTCCCGCACCACTTTCACAGGGTCCCCCGATAACAAGCGGCCGAAACCACCGCCGACGGAGCGGGCACGAAAGCCGGGCAGCAAGGGCCTCTACAAACGAAAACCCGACGTTATGTCGGGTTCCCGCAAACCGGTCACCGGGATTCCCGATACCGCAGAACAAAATCGGTTGGTCCACCGGTTACTCTTCTTCGGTGGCTTCCTCTTCTTCACCGATAACGGGAACCTCACCCGCCGCTGCTTCTTCTTCGCCCTCTTCGTCTTCGACAGCCGCACGCGGTGTCGTCACCGACGCAACGGTCTGGTCTTCGTTGTTGAGGATAACAACACCTTTCGGAACGGGGATATCGGAAATATGGATTGAGTCGCCCTGGCTCAAACCGCTCACATCAACGACAAGATGTTCGGGAATGTCCTTCGGGAAGCACTCGATATCCACCTCGTACAACGTATGCTCGAGGACTCCACCTTCGCGAACGCCAACCGGCGAACCCTCAAGTTCCACCGCGATCCGCGTGTGAAGCTTCTTGCCCGCTTCAACCTCAAAAAAGTCAATGTGAAGAATTGCCCCGTTGGTGATGTCTTCGGAGTAATCCTTAATGAGAACGGTACGATCGTCTTTTTCCAACTTCAGCGTGATCAGCTGGCTCTCCGATACGGTATGAAATTCTTTATGGAATTCCCGTGCCTCTACGGAAAACGATATCGGCTCCGAGTGGCCGTAAACCACCGCGGGGATGCGACCGCTTCGGCGCAACGCACGCGCCTGCCCTTTTCCTGAGGTTGTGCGGGTGATCCCGTTGAGTACTTTCTGCTCCATGCGAGTCTCCTTGACGCAAATAATGAACCTGGGGCGGCAGGATTTGAACCTACGCATGCCGGGATCAAAACCCGGTGCCTTACCACTTGGCTACGCCCCACCACTTGTCATGCGAGGCGAAACCATACTCCGGAAGGCGTGTCGCCGTCAATACTTACAGCGCCGCTCAGTAGTCGTGGTGGTCCTCATCATCCATCTCAACCGCCGGAGAATCGGGATCGTTTCTGGC
>JAQIBO010000122.1 GCA_027859055.1 Spirochaeta sp. | reverse complement strand
TGCGAACTCGAAGTGCTGCAGGGTCTTGAGATGACCGCCAACGACCGACTCCGGGACCTCTATCAGGCGGTGCTCAAAGGCCGCCTGCCGGTTATTCCCTTCACACCGTCGGAGGCGACGGTCTACGCGCGGATCCAGGGACAGGCGGTCCGCACCGGTACAACGCGGCCGGTCATCGATCTCTGCATCGCCGCTACGGCGATCTCCCACTCACTGACCCTGGTGACGCTCAATACGCGGGATTTTTCCGGAATTGAAGGACTGTCGGTGGAGAGCTGGGAGTAGCGTTATGCGTTCACCCGTGCTCGATTTCCTGTGTGAACTCGCGAAACGTTTCGAGCTCGTGGACAAACCGGGGATGGAGTCGATGTAGCTTCCGGATGAGGAAATCCAGCGTGTCCCAATCGTATTCGATCCGGTAGTAGTATCGCTTGAAGTGACGAAAGCGGCGCAACTCATCGAGATCGGAATATGAGTCATCGGTGAGAAGCCGGGGGCGAATGCCGTCTACCTCGATATTCAGGCGGTACAACAGATCAGCATGCCAACGCTCTCCATCGATACTGTTGCCAAACGCCTGGGCGATGCGAAACATGACGGTCTCCGCGGCGGTATAGTAGTTCTCCAGCAGTCCCGCGACGACCAGACCGTTTTTACGGCTCTTCCCTTCATGGCTCACGTCATCGATGAGAATCTGCTGCAGGTAGTCGTGCAGTTCGGTGAGGACACGAATCTGCGACACGATCTCCCCGGCGATCTCGGCGGCAGGGTTGTTATCCATGATCAGCCTCCCGGTCATACACGAGCGATCCCTTTTCAAGGATACGGGCACGATGTTCCGGATGGACCTTCTCGAGGGGGACCAGATCAAGAGGAAACCCGGTCTGCTTGAGAGCCCACGTTTCCATCTCGGACCACCGTTCCATCTCGCGTATACCTTCCACGGCGATGTCGATATCGGAGTATTCGGCGAACCGTTCCGGACGTAACAGTGATCCCCACACAACGATGCGATCCGGATCCCACCGATCGCGAATCCCGCTGATGATCGTATCTGCGTCCGACTGTGCTGCGGCCCACCGCTCGTGCAACGCTTGTCGGCGGGCGTGTTGTCGTTGTCGATAGGACTTCCTGGCAGCGTCGATGTCAAACGTGTCACCGGCAGTCTCACTGGACATGGCCATACCACAAGATTGCGCCCGCCAAGCGGATACGTCAAGGTCAAAAGGAGGGAGTGTCAGCCGGCGCGCGGTTACCGGGAGGGATCGCTGTCAGCAACGGTGATATCGTTCCGGAGCGGGAATTATAATTGACGCTAGTCACGATACCGCTTCGCCACAAGGAAAGTTCATTTTTACCATTTTTACCGCCTTAAGCGAACTCGAACGAGAAACGATTCGAGAACGACAGAGGGAAGCTATTGAAGCGGCGAAACGGCGAGGCAAACACTTGGGACGCCCTCGATTGTCCAAGCCGGAAGGATTCGATGCGCTATACCTACTAGTCACTGAAAGATACCGTACAGCGAAAAGCGCGTACGATGAATTGGGCATTAGTAAATCGTCGTACTACAAACTGGCCAGAGGAATGAACACTGAATAACAACGACATAAACGATGATAGAACGTCTTTGGCAAGAAAATCGGTCTTCTCAAAAGGCGGAAGAATTAGTTTGCAAGGATTTCATCGATAACGGTCTCAAGATTGTAGCCTGCCGAAACATAGATCAAACGGATACCGTTTTCGTCACATAATCGCTTTTTCCGTTCGTCTCGTTCTACAGTTTGTCGAAATGCATCTTCTCCTCCGAAGAACTCGATCGGTTCAAAGTGTTGTTGTCCTTGGTATTCTACAGCAACGCGATGAGAGGGAATCAAAATATCGAGATGTTACCGTCCCAGAAACGGTAGATGCGCATGTTGAATCACTTTCGCTGGCCTAAGCCTTGTTTCCAGCTCAGAGAAAAGACGAGATTCCGAAATCCAGCCTTTATCGACATGAGGGACTGAATGGCTTTCTCGCTCGCGGTTTTCGGCGTCTCTAAGAACGCGAGATACGATAGTATTTGGACTAACAACGTTAGGGAAATCTACGCCAAAGAAGTCCCTAATAGGGGTCTCGGCAGATGGTTTGATCAGCGACAATTAGAACTCCCGTTCTAGCGACAATTAGAATTCCCGGTTTCTATTACGAGACGAACCATTGAGAATGCCTCCAGCGGGAGGTGCAATGGTCAGTGATCATCAAGTG
>JAQIBO010000121.1 GCA_027859055.1 Spirochaeta sp. | reverse complement strand
CGGATGATCTCGGCGGCGAAGTCCCGGAGAGAGCCGCCACTAAACCGAACGGATCGCTCGTCATCGCCGACAGAGAAACCGTAGCGTCCCGGCGGGATTTCCATATCGCGAGACACCGGTACGGAAGCGAAGCGATCACGGCCCGCTGTCTGGAGGACCGTTATCTCTTCAATGCCTTCCTGGGCCTGTCGGGTAGCTGTCGCCTGGATTACGGCGTCATTTGTCGTCGACGCAAGCCGATCCCTGAACGGGTTCTCAAATCCATACATTTGACGCGCCGTGTCTCGCAGGCGACTGATCTGTCTGCCCATCGATTGCCACGCGTCTTTTTGCTCCTGGTAGGTCTCAACCTCGCGCTCCATGCGCCTGACAGGAATTCGTTCAACCTCCATGAGGTCTTCGACCATCTTGGAGGTATTCATACCGCTTGAGTTTGAGATGCCTGGAATTGAAATGTCAGACACGTCCCCTCCCGTGCCCGTTACGAGCTATGTGACGACTACACTGATTCGTCCAAAAGAAGACCGATCGCCTCCCGAATTCGTAAATGAACCCGCAGCAGCTCGCTGGGCGGTAGTTCCTTGATCACAGTATCGGTGTCGCGATCGATCACCTTGACGACCATCTGATCAAGTTGATCGTTGTATCGAAAACTGAGTCGCTTGTTGAATGACTGGGTCAGGTCCTGAAGTTCCCGGGTAAGTTGTTTGACTTGTTCGCGGCTCATGCGCTCATCACGCTGCTGTAACTGTTGCCGTGTCTTCGCGGCAAATGCCTGCCGTACGCGTTCGAGCTGTCTGGCGCTATCCTGTTGCGTTGTATTGTGTGTTCCTTGCAGAACTTGCGTTACTTCCATAGCCATACTGTACCTCCATGTACACAGCCAACCAGGAGGGGAGAGCGCGCGCCCCCCCCTGTGGCCGGGTGAAAGATGACGTCCAGAAATCTTTCACCGTAAAAAACGGTTTTACGCGAGCAGCTGCAGTACTGACTGAGCCTGTGTGTTGGCCTGCGCCAGCATCGCCGTATTGGACTGCATCAGGATCTGGTTTTTGGTGTACTCTACCACCTCACTCGCCATATCCACGTCACGAATCCGGGATTCCGACGCTGCAAGGTTGTTCGATGCGATCGCAACACCCTGCTGTGCAATCTCGAAGCGATTCTGGTAAGCACCAAGATCCGCTCGCTGTTGCGATACTCGCCGCAGTGCCGAATCGATTACGCCGATCGCCGAATTGGCAGCTTCCACGGTGGAGATGCTCATCATCCCCGCTTCACCCTGGGCGTTCTCGATACCGAGTGCCTGGGCGGTCATCGTCCCGATAAACACCTGCTCAGACTGGTCCATATTGGCTCCAACCTGGAACTGCATCGTCATACCGACGGAGCTGTCTTCAGCAAATGCACCGGTAAGAATATTCATACCGTTAAACTGCGCATGCGACGCGATGCGGTTGATCTCGTCAACCAGTTGGGATACCTCAACCTGGATCTGCATTCGATCCTCGGCGGTATAGATCCCGTTTGCGGATTGGACCGACAGTTCGCGCAGACGCTGCAGGATATCCTGCGACGACTGAAGATATCCTTCGCTCGTTTGAATGAAGGATACCGCGTTCTGAATGTTCCGCTCCGCCTGGTTGAGACCACGGACCTGACTGCGCAGCTTTTCGCTGACTGCAAGCCCGCTTGCATCGTCTCCGGCGCGATTGATTCTTTGACCGGAACTCAACGCTTCAACATTCTGCTGGGTAGCAGATGTTCGATTGCCGAGCGTCCGGTTGGCAAAAGCCGCGCTCGCATTGTGATTGATGATCATGTGATCCTCCTTGTTACAAGATTAACGGCACTCATTGCCGGAACCTCCTCAGCGAAGGGGGTAGGGGGAGTCGTTGCGCGCTTCCCCCAAACCGTTATCCCCGCACAGTGAAGGGACAGACCGACTCATCCATGAGCCGGTACGTCCCTTCCTGCTCACTGACCAGGCAGGATCGGATCATTTGTCAAAGATCACATGTACCTTGTTAAAAGGTACTACGCTATCCGAGCAATTGCAAGACTGATTGTGTCTGCGTATTGGCCTGGGCAAGCATCGCGGTACTTGACTGGACGAGGATCTGGTTCTTCGTATAGTCGACCACCTCTTCAGCCATGTCCACGTCACGAATCCGGGATTCCGCCGCCTGCATGTTTTCCGCGGCGATATCGATCCCTTCGGTCGCCATCTCAAGTCGATTCTGATACGCCCCCAGATCCGCCCGCTGCTTGTTGACCTGCCGGAGTGCCATGTCGAGTGTACCGATAGACGAGTTCGCCTGACCCGGAGTCGACAGTGACAGGATGTCCTGCTGGGTGCGAACACCAAGCGCTTCTCCGGTCATCGTTCCGATAAAGACGCGTTCCCGCTGGTCCATATTGGCCCCGATATGGAAGTACATCGATGCGGTCACGACGTTGTTACCCTCTTCCCGCGCGAATCGGCCGGTCAACAGATTCATGCCGTTAAACTGGGCATGCGAGGCGATTCGATCGACCTCGTCGACAAGCTGAGAGATTTCGACCTGGATCTGCATCCGGTCTTCAGCCGTGTATATGCCGTTGGCGGCTTGCACGGAGAGCTCCCGCATGCGCTGCAGGATATCCTGGGTTTCCTGGAGATACCCCTCGGTGGTCTGAATAAGCGAGACGCCGTTTGACGCGTTTTCCGACGCCTGGTTCAGGCCTCGAATTTGCGACCGCATCTTCTCACTGACCGCCAGTCCACTGGCGTCGTCTCCGGCGCGGTTAATCCGCAGGCCCGAGCTGAGCTTCTCGATGTTCCCCTGGACGTCGCGGTTGTTCACGCCTTGTTGGCGCTGCGCAAACATCGCACTCATGTTGTGATTGATAATCATGCCTCATCCTCCATGAAATAGTTTTTCGGGCATCCATGCCCTTTCGGCGGTCCCGGTTGGCTTTTCGTTGAAAATCAAAAATTTTCGATTTTCAACTGTTAAGTCGCCCGGGGAGGCGCCGATAATCAGAATAAGGGAGGGCTTTCCCGAGAGCCGGCCGGTATCGGTGAAAGGCTTCCCTATACTGTGTATCGACACTACCCCCGTAAAACTGAAGGCACTTCTTCGAAAAATGTTGTGTTTTTTTTGAGAAAGAGATCTGTTATCGCCGGTTATCGTATTGCCGGACCCGGTGCACCGCGATCAATCTGATCGTGGTCCGTTAATGATGTCGAGATACTCCCGTGCAACGGTGTCCTCCGGTTCCAACTCCAGAACAGTTTCAAAGAACCGGCGGGCCTCAAGCGGATCGTCGCGTCGCAACTCCAGGACGCCAAAATTGGACATAATCTTTGTGTTGTCCGGCTCCACTTTTAGCGCCTGCTCAAGGTGAACCCGACTCTCATCAAACAGCCCCAGTTCCAGCTCGCAGATCGCCAGCTCATTGAGGGTGTCCGCGTTATCCGCTCCCAAAGAGAGCGCCTGTTGAAACGCCGCTGCGGCGTCTTCAAACCGTCGCAGTCTGCGCAGTCCCCACCCGAGCAGAAACCACGCGTTCCAGACCTCCGGGTTCTTCTCGATAAATGTGCGAATTCGCTCGATTCCGCGTTCCTCGTCTCCGATTTTTATAAAATCGTAGGCTTCCTTGAACAGCTCATCCAGAAGATTCCGGGACCGTATTTCCGACAGGACCCGTTGCGCGTGAGCCTTCTTGTCTTCATCTTCACCTTCATCGATATACTGTTCAAGTTGCGCTTCGGCTGACTCGTAGTGGTAGATCTTGAGCAAAAACATCCCGGCATTCAGGCGAAGGTCGACGGGAATCTCCTCCCGAGTCAGGAGATCGCGGTACACCTCAAGCGCCTGCTCGCGAACAGCTGCGGCGTCGTCATCGCGGCCGACTCTGTCGAGGCTGTCGGCCCGCTGCTCGTAGGTAATAGCCAGGTTGGCCGGTCCCTCAACCCGGTCGGGGTCGAGTCCGGAAAGCGCGAGAAAAATTTCTTCCGCCACAGCAAAGTTCTCATTTCTGGCGGCGATAATTCCCGTTTCCGAAAGTTCAGTGAAGATTTCCGGCCGTGCTTCCTGTACGAAGCGGCGATAGTAATCGCCATGCGTATGGTCCGGATTGCGGGCAAGCACCTTGAGCATGCCCGCCACAATACCTTCCCAGGTCAGCGATTCACTGTCCCATTCCGACGGATCCGTATCCGGCTCTACGGGAAGCGGGATTTCCGGATCGATTTCCATATCACCAACGTGGTGATGAAACGAGTCGGGAAGTGAGACAAACAGCAGAGTTTCTTCGGCGTCACCGCCGGATCGTGCGGGATCTTTCTTTTTCATATGCGTCTACTACGGCGATTCTATGATTGGGCCGAACCGGCGCCGGAATCGGACGGTGTCGGTGCCATTTGAGGTGTTT
>JAQIBO010000119.1 GCA_027859055.1 Spirochaeta sp. | reverse complement strand
GTCTCGTCGTAGACGCGGCCGAGGCTGTAATGCGCCTCCCATACGTTATCATCTTTCTGTAGCGCATCGTTGGCGTATGAAATCTCCTCCGCCCGCTGAGCGGCCAGTTCCTGCTGAATCGCCAGTTCCGCCTCGCGCCGTCGCGCTTCCGCTTCCTGGGCACGCGCTTCCGCCTCGCGTGTGCGCGCCTCCGCCTCAGCCTGTTCCGCCGAAAGCGAGGCGACCGCGTCGGTATCCACATCTTCCTCCCGCGCCGCCTCGGCCCGCCGTTCGGCGATCGCGGTTTCCTTGAGAGCCTGAGCACGTTCGTTGGAGACGTCTGCTATCAGCACCTCGTCGATCAGATCCAGGGCACGCTGGTATTCTCCATTTTCGATGTAATCCTGAGCAAGGGTGAGCATATTCTCGCGGCGTTGCGCCGCGGCGGTTGCCGCGTCGTCAGCTTCCGTTGCGACCTCGGCGTCGGCATCGCCCGGACCAACACCGGCTCCCGTTTCTCCGCCGTCGGCGCCGGCACCCCGGCCGGAGAAAAGCGCCACGCCACCACCGACCAGAGCTGCGGCAAGGACGATCGCCCCGATCGTCAGGATGAGCCGTTTCCGTTCTGCCATTTAAATCCGCCTCCACGTTCTAATCGAGAATGTCGATCTCTTCTTCATAGTCCTGAATCTCTTCACTTTCAAGTTCAAAGCTTTCGGTTCCTTCCTGTGCGTTTCCGAGGGATTCCAGCACCGAGCTGAGCATCTCTTCCCGCCGGGCCGCCGCCGCTTCCCGTTCCGCTTCCTCTCTGCGCCGGCGCTCTTCCGCGGCGATACGTTGCTCTTCCTCTTCTTCCGCGCGGCGGCGCTCCTCCGCGGCGAGCCGTGCCTCTTCCGCTTCGATCTCCTGCTGCAACAGCGCGATCATCTGTTCCACCTGCGGCCGTTGCGCCGAGCGCGGCCGGAGGGCAAGGTACAGTTCGTAGTCCTCAACCGCCTCAGGATACGTTCCCGCTTCAACCCGAACGTTGGCACGGTTGAGATACGCCGGGGCAAGCGACCCGTCAAAGCGGAGCGCTTCGGTGTACATCTGTTCCGCCTCGGCGGGACGTTCGTGACGCTGAAAGAACGCCGCCAGGTCGAAGGCAAGCCGGCCCGCCTCGTCGACGTCGGTCTCGTCGATCGCCGCGCGGAGCGTCGCCTCTACGTCGTCAAGGCGGCCGTCCTGTTCCAACGCGTGCGCCAACAGTCGGTACGCCTCGGTGCGGTGCTCTCCCGGGCGTCCCGCCACCAGGCGCAGAAGCGGAATCGCCTCGCCATGTCTGCGGTACTGAACCGCCTCGACCGCTCGGTCCCAGGGGTCCCCGGTTGTCGCCGGAGAGGACGTTTCCGAGCCGGCATCCTGCGCAAAAAGGATCATTGGAAATACAAACATCACGGCGATCCATACCAGCATGACGGTGCTGATCACTTGCCTATTGTGTTTGCGATAATCATAATATGTACAGATGGGTCTCATAATTGTCATAATCGTACTCGGTCTCGGTATTGGGTTCACTACCTTCTATATCGTCCGAAACATGGTTGCCCCGAAGAAGATAGCCCGGGTGGAGCAACTTCTCAAGCAGAACAAGAGCGGCGCGGCGGTCAAGACGGCGAAACAGCTCCTTGCAAAGGATCAACGCAATCCGGAAGCGCACTATCTGCTTGGAAGAGCGTATCAGCAGGACGGCAAACCGGAACTGGCGCTGATGGAATACAAGATGGTGAACCAGATCGGTGTCTTTGACGGGACGATACCGGAGATCCCCTTTCGAAGAGAGATCGCCAGGTTGTTCATGCGTTTCAACCAGCCCGACGAAGCGCTGAAAGAATACCTCCTGCTCCTCCAGAAGGATCCCAACACGGCGGAGAACTATTTTCAAGTGGGCGAACTGTTCGAGTCGCGAAACAAGGCGGCAAAAGCGGTGGGATACTACCGCAAAGCGATCGAGCTGCAGCGAGGACACGGGGCGGCACATTTGCGCCTTGGGCTGATCCTCTACCGGGCAAAGAAATTCGGCGAGGCGCAACAGTTCCTGGAAAAGGCGCTCCGGTTTCAACCGGAGAGTTACGAGGCGTACTATTTCATCGGCCGGATTCAAAAGGAAAACAAAGATTACGCCGCGGCGTTGCACTCCTTTGAGTGGTCCACAAAATCTCCGGAATACAAGATCAAGTCGTTGGTTGAGCGCGGTACCAGCTTCATGGAGATGAACAATCTGGAACAAGCCGTATCCGAACTTGAGCGAGCCATTACGCAGATAAAAAACCCGGAGGACGGTGATGCGTTGTGGGCGCACTATTTCCTGGCTACCTGTTATGAACGGATGCGAAAGATCGAGCGCGCGATCGAACACTGGGAGTCGGTGTACAAAGTCAAACCGGGGTTCCAGGATGTTGCGGAGAAGATATCCCAGTACCAGGAGCTGCGCCAGGATGACGTGGTCAAAGATTTCCTGACCGCCTCACAGACCGATTTCCGCGGCATGTGCGAAAAGGCAACGGCGGCGATGGGGTTCGCGATCCAGTCGATCACCGATGAACCCAACGGGGCTAAAGTGATCGCCGTGGAGGCGAAATCAAACTGGCGTACCACCAAGGCGATGCCCCACCTGATAAGATTTGTGCGCATCGCGGAACTGATCGACGAGGCGACGGTACGGGAAACCCATGAAGAGATGAAAAACGAGAACATCAACCGGGCGGCGATCGTCACGAGCACCAATTTTTCGCGGAAAGCGCTCGACTTTGCCGAATCCCGTCCGATCAACCTTCTGGATAAAGACAAGCTGCAGCAGCTGCTCAAGAGATAGTGGAGTCGCGGTGAAGATCCTCTGTATTGCCGATCACATCGACCCGCTCGTATACAGCCCCGCGGTGAAACAACGGTTCGAGGATATCGATTTTGTCCTCAGTGCCGGCGACCTGCCGATGGAGTACCTCGGGTTTGTTGCATCCAGTCTCAACAAACCGGTGGGGTTTGTATTTGGGAATCACAACCTGAAAGCTCTGCCCAATTTCCGCACCACTGCCCAGCCGGTACTTGATCGCACCAGCGTACACTCCCAGTTTCGCAACTATTACGGGTCAACCTACGTCGAAGATCGCGTTCGGCGCATTAACGGCATGCTGATCGCCGGCCTCGGTGGCAGCATGCGATACAACGACGGACAACACCAGTTCACCGAACGCCAGATGTTTTACCGGGTGGTGCGCCTTGTACCGCGGTTACTGTGGAACCGTGTGGTCCACGGGCGATATCTCGACATTCTGCTCACCCACGCGGCCCCGCGCGGCATTCACGATAAAGAGGATCTGTGTCACGTCGGGTTCAGGACCCTGTTGTGGTTCATGCGCGTATTCAAGCCTCGCTACCTGCTCCACGGCCACATCCATCTGTACGATCTCAATGCGCGACGGCGCACACGCTACCACGAGACCGATGTGATCAACGTGTACGACCACTACGTTCTCGACACGGAGGCCCCGCTATGAAAGAACTGATCGAATCCGAAGCGCGCGACGACTTCAACCGCGCCCGGAAAGGGGCGTTCTTTTCGCAGGTTTTCACTTTGTTCTCGGCGTCAAAGCAGGAGCTGCTGTCGCTGCAGGAAGTGAAAGATGTTCTCAAACCGCGGGGCGAGACGTACCGGGGCATGCAAACCGTTCCAATCGATCGTATCGTCGGGAGTGAGGGGCGCTACCGTGACTTCAATCGGAGTTTTCTTCCCCGTCACGAATACCTGCGCCACCGGTGGCAACGGGTGGATATGGCCCATCTGACCGACGTTATCCTGCCACCGATCAAACTCTATGAGATCGGCGGCGTCTACTTTGTCCGGGACGGCAATCACCGCGTCTCGGTGGCAAAAGCGCAGGGCGTCATTGCGATCGATGCGGAGGTCGTCAGCCTCGACACGGAAATTCCGTTAAGCGAATCGATGACGCGCCGCAACCTCGAGGATGCGGTTATCGAGCACGAGCGGCAGCGTTTCCTCAAGCGTTTACAGCTCCACCGGATTCTTCCCGACGAAGCGTTCACCGTCACCTCACCAGGGCGCTATGATGAGCTCGCGCAACACATTTTCGGACACAAGTACTACCTCAACGAGTACCGCGCGGTGGAGATTCCCCTCGAGGAAGCGATCCTCAGCTGGTACCGCAACGTGTACCGACCGATCGTGGACGTGATTCGCGACAACAATCTCATGAGTCGGTTTCCCGGCCGCACCGTCACCGACCTCTATCTGTGGATCGTGAAGCGGTGGGACGAGCTGAAAACGCAGTACGGTGAGGATTTCCCCGTCCAGGCGGCAGCAGAAGAGTACTCCGCCCGCTTTGGTCGCAGCCACGGTCGGCGGCTGTTGGACATAATCCAGCGATTGGGAGTACGGATCCGCCGGCTTTTCGACCGCAGCGGCAGTTAACGCCACGGACCGGAGCGACGGATCAGGTTGGGGCTGACCTCATGGATCAGCCACACGGAACCATTGTCAGCCGACCGCGCCTCAGGAGTCACTACGCCGCGCAGCGACTCGGGGAGTTCATTCAACGGAACCCGCATCGTGCCGGAAGCGTCGCCGGATATCTGATAGAACTGTACCGCCGCATCATCCGGAACGTGGGCGATTATGAGGGTGTCTGCCCCGGACGGCATCACTATACCGGTCGCATCGAAGACGGGCACATCACCGCGACGGGTGTATGAAACGTTCAGCGGCAGGGAGACGCGACGCACCGCGCCGCGAAGGGCGAGATCGTCAACGTCAATGCGATAGGTTCCCCGTGGAACACCCCCTGCCCCGATAACGCCCGCGGCGGAAAGACTGAACCAGTCCTGACCGTTCCGTGAACGGCGGGGCACGGTGTCGGCAGGGGCGCGCCACTGCAGTTTTTCACCGTCGTGGGCAAGCCGGATCTCTCCGACATCCTCGATTCCGTCGGGGTCAAAGATATCCGCCAGCAAAAACAGCTCTTCGGTGATCGTGTCGGTGGCAGGGTTCCAGGTCGCGACGATGCGGAGATCGGCCTGCATGATTTCAGGATCCGCGGAACTGCATCCGAAGAGGAATGCCGCCAACAGAATCCCCGCCAGCGCCGCCGGCGCTGCCGGGCGCACCATAAAAAAGCGCCCGTTGCCGGGCGCCATCTCGTGCCGAAATCGCATCTGATTAATAGTTCTTGGATGCGTTCGCTTTACGGATTTTTTTCTGAATCTTTCGTTGCAACGCTTTCTTTTTGCGGTTCTTGATCGTAGAGGGCTTCTCAAAATATTCCCGCTTCTTCCATTCACGGATAATGCCTTCTTTTTCCACAAGTCGCTTAAACCGTTTAATCGACCGTTCCAGATTTTCTCCGTCGTCAATTTTCACAAAGGCGATATACATCACCCCCTTTCTTTTTTAAGGTACCGTCGATAATGATGCCCGAAGACCGTCTATGTCAAGACGCGGCGTCTCAACCAGGTGCATCGGGTCTACCGCCACCCCGGAAACCCGCACCTCCCAGTGCAGATGCGGACCCGTGGACAGCCCCGTGGACCCGACAGTCCCGATAATATCTCCCGACTCGACCACGTCGCCGACCTCCACCGAGATTGAGTCCAGATGGTAGTACATACTGTACACCGCCGGAAGATGCTCAATGACCACCGTCCCGCCGGTCACGATCCGGTTTGTTGCCATCTGCACCCGTCCGCGTCCGGGGGCGCCGATCGGGGTGCCGGTGGTCGCGGCCATATCCAACCCGTTGTGAATTGAACCCGCGGTGTTTCCGTCGCTGTAGGAAAACGTTCGCCGATCCCCGAATAACGATGTGTATCGATAGGAGGACAACGGGAGGCGAAAGCGGCCGCGGTGAAACTGCGCCGACAGGTCAGTCGTGTTCAACAGCTCCCACAGCAGCTGCGACTGGCTCACCTTGCGTGGATCCGGCTCCGCCCGGAGGGATGTCATTGTGCCGTTCAGCGGTATCGTCTCCGCGCGGAACGCACGCGGCGTCACCGTCACCGACCGGCGAATGAGTCGTGCGTCTTCCCCGTTCCGCAGTCGGATCGCAACGCGGAGCTCCGCGTCACCCAATGCGCCGGTGGTGGGGACTCCGAACAGAATCTGCCACAATTCTCCGCCGCCTCCGGAACCGGTTCCCGCCACGCGCCACCCGTGGGACTCAATGGAGCGCCCGTCGGAGAGTTCGAGCACCGCCTGCATCGTTCGCGCCCGAGTCACGCGGATCGTAACGGGCACCAGCGCGCCCCGTTCCACCTCGGCGGGAAACTCTACGGCGACACCGACCGCCCGGGCGCGGCCGTCCAACTCATCCAGAACCTTTGCCGTCGCGTCCTCTTCCAGAATAGCGCCGACACCGTCCCGGTCCGCCGCTGCCCCGTCCTGTGCACCCGCCATTGACACCACAAATAACGCAACCAGCACTCCTGCCGGGATACTGAATCGCATAGACTTACGTCGCATCGACAACCTGTTCCGTGGATCGCTTTATATCGACGATAACCAGTTGCACCGTCTCATTGCCGTTGTAAAAATTCTTGCTGAACTCGAAGACGACGTCCAGCCGCTCCGTGAGATCGAAATCCCGCTGTGCCCGGTCCGCGGCACTCCAGAACACTGCCGGCCACTTGTAACCGCCGCCGGAAAGGAGGAGGCGCAAGTGGGTCTGGTCCTTCCCGATGATCTGCATCTCTTCGAGGACCATCTTGCGGGCGAGAAAGCGCAATTCCGGATTTGCCTGGCCGTACGGCTCAAAGCGGCGCACCAGCGTCTCAAGCTCCGGGGTAAGGTATTTCGCGGGCAGTTCCGCGTCGATCTCGATTTGCTCTTCCAGCTCGTCGTTGAGGGCGATTCCCGGGGCTTCCGTGGACAGACGCTCCCAGAACCGGGACAGATTTTCGACGGTCAGGTTGAATCCCGCCGCCTGATCGTGCCCGCCCCAGCGGTCAAAGATATCCTCAAACCGTCCGAGAAACTCCGTCGCGAGAAATCCCCGAGCGCTCCGTACCGAGCCGATCGCACGGTCATCCACGGTGGTCAACACCGCCGCCGGTACGTTGTAACGGCGGCTCAGGCGGCCGGCGATGATGCCGGTGACGCCGCGGTGCATCGTCGGTTCGTGAACCGCAACCAGTTTTCGGCTGAGTTTTTCGATCGACTCGTCCGCCTGCGGCAGTACCGCGCGCCACGCGCTTTCACCGATCCGCCGCCGTTCCTGGTTCAGCTCCTTGACGCGGCCTGCAAGCGCCGTCCGCTCCGCGGGCTCGTCTGACAGCAACAGGTTCACCGCTTCCGACGGCGTGCCCATGCGTCCGGTGGCGTTAATCATCGGGGCGATCGTCCACCCGACATCGCGACTGACCATCGTCCTGCCGGTCATTCCCGCCGCGTGGAGCAACGCTGCCAACCCCGCATTCGGCGTTGTGTTGAGGCGATGCAGACCGCGGCGAACGATCGTGCGGTTCTCGTCGACAATCGGCATCATATCGGCAAGCGTCGCCACCGCCACCAGATCTGCGACCGATTCGATCGAATCGCGAATACCGGGAAACCGTTTCTCGATGACGCTCCGGTAC
>JAQIBO010000526.1 GCA_027859055.1 Spirochaeta sp. | reverse complement strand
GATTGAATCTCTTGCCTAGTAATAACGCTTTACGTCAATGATGTTCCGCGTTATTATTGGTATAGGTGATCGAATCGTTTAAGGACAAAGAGACGTCGAAAATTTGGCGGCACGAATTGAGGAGCGAAAGCGTTGCTGGATTCCCTGGTGGAACTCCCGCTCCCACCGGGCCAGCACCTCTAAGGCCAGCGCCTCTTTTCCCGGAAAGAAACGGTAGAAGCTTCCCTTTGATATCCCCGCCTCACGGACCAGCTCATCGATGCTCGTTTTGCGCACACCCCGCAGCCCCATGATGCGACCACCCGCTTCGAGTAGAGCTGCTCGGATCGTTTCTTCTTCGTCTCGGCGAAATCTCCGTGGCATTATATGACTATATGACTACTTATCAAAAACAGTCAAGCAAAAACGGGCCGACTCGGCCCCGGACACCGCCTGGCACCGAGCGGCTCTCGCACCGCAGAACGCTGGCGTTCGAATTAACCGGCTTTAGAACACCGCAGGAACAAAGGTCTGGTCGCTGATTGGCGGACGGACGTACGCTTCATCTTTCTGCCGCGGTGGGAGCTTGATCGGCTTGGGGGTGAGATCCTTGTAGGGGATCTGCTCCAGCAGGTGGGTGATGCAGTTGAGGCGTGCCCGGCGCTTGTCGTCCGCCTCCACGACGTACCACGGCGCCTGTTTGATGTCGGTGTGGGCGAACATCTCATCCTTGGCGCGGGAGTACTCCACCCACATTTCGCGGGACTTGAGGTCCATTGGGCTGAGTTTCCACCGCTTGGTGGGATCTTTGATGCGATCGCGAAACCGTTTCTCCTGTTCTTCGTCGCTGACGGAAAACCAGTACTTGATGAGGATCGTCCCGCTGCGTACGAGCATCCGCTCAAACTCCGGTGCCGAACGCATGAACTCGTCGTACTCTGCCGGGGTGCAAAACCCCATAACGTGCTCTACCCCGGCGCGGTTGTACCAGCTGCGGTCGAAGAGGACGATCTCCCCTGCGGCGGGAAGGTGGGGAACGTAGCGCTGGAAGTACCACTGCGTCTTTTCGCGCTCCGTCGGGGTGCCAAGCGCCACGACCCGCGCGATGCGTGGGTTGAGACTTTCGGTGATGCGTTTGATGACGCCGCCCTTGCCAGCAGCGTCGCGCCCTTCAAATAGCACTACCACTTTGAGTCCCTTGTGTCGGACCCACTCCTGAAGTTTCACGAGCTCTATCTGTAGGTGAGCCAACTCCTTTTCGTAGAGTTTCTTGTCGAGTCGCTTTTGGGGTGGTGTCTCACCGGCGACGGTGGCCACTGCCGTAGCAGGCGCTCCAGCGGCGGGCGCTCCAGCCGCATCACCCGTCTTCGCGGCATCGGTTCTTGCGGAATCGGCTTTCTTTTTCTTACCCATCGTTCTATTCCCCTGCGTGGATCGGTGTCCTCTTAGTATAGGACGCATCTGTTGAGGGTGCACGGGAAACGTAGCGCGACGGCCGCGCTTTCTGGAGGAACAAATCACGAGCGTTGCGCGGGGAAACTACCTGTCCCGGGACATCAGCGGTTTGATCACGCGACGAACCATGAAGTTCAACGCTTTCCCTCTGTAGGCGAAGTCGTTGAAGGTTCCGATGATGTGCGATTCCGTCCCTGGATGGTAGAACATGAACGCGCCGGTCACACCAACGCATCCCCAGCAGTACATCTCCGGCGGCATCAACATCGGAATCGAACGCGGTTTCCAAATCGAGTACCCATAGTCGAATCCGATGGTGGGAAAGCCCATGTACACGTCATCGTCGATCATCCGCCGTAACGTCTCGCCGCGAACGATCCGGTGCTCCGTGAGCGCCTGCATGAAGCGGAGGTACTCCGAGAGCGGCGCGATGACACTCCCGCCGGCATGGTCGAGGGCGGGGGCGCCCTTTACCGCGCGGAAGTCGATGTTCTTCATATACAGCCCCGCCGGCGGATGTTCCGACTCCTCGCGTGGCCGGGAGAAGCCGTGCATGTAGGCGTGGGTCATACCGAGGGGATCGAAGATCATCTCGTGCATAACCTCGTGGAAGGGCTTCCCCGTCACGCACTCCACGATGAACCCCAGAAGGTAATAGTTGGTGTCCGAGTAGTGGTGCTTAGCCCCCGGCACGGCTACCGGCCGCATGTGAGCCTTGCCCCATGCAATCGCGTCCCGGGTCGCAATCGTGAACGAAGGATCGCTCATCATCTGTTTCCACAGCGGGTAGAAGACGTCGTACAAGCCAGTCGTCTGCATCAGAAGTTGGCGAATCGTAATCTCGTCCGAATGGTCGTGATCGCGATAGACGTGCAGCCGGTGCATCAGGTCCCGGTCGAGATAGGTACTGATCCGGTCGGCGAACTTCAGCGCTCCCCGCTCGTGAAGCATCGCGATCAAAGTTGCGGTGAAGAGCTTTCCGACGCTCGCCATGTGGTTGGGCTGATCCACGTGAACAGGATCGCCCGAACCACTCTCTGCGATATTGATCGCCACCCCAAGCTTCTTCGAATTGACCAAGAGGAATGCACGTCGGACGTTGCGGTCACCCCGTACTTGCTTCCTGAAGGCGTTCTCGATTACGACACCGATTTCACGATTCCCTGGGGATACACTCTTGTTCGTTCTCATTACTGATAATATTATCTTAAACGATATGAAAAAGACAATGAACGTGCAGAAACGGGCAAAGCTGGTGATTCACCCGATACGACTCCGAATCATCACCCTTCTCACTGGGAAGGAGCTGACCAGTCTGGAGCTGGCTTCCCGTCTGCCGGAAGTACCGCAGGCAACCCTCTACCGGCATATCAAGCAGCTTGAAGAAGGGAGAATTATCAGGATTACCAGAACCAATCAGGTCCGGGGCACGGTGGAGAAGGTTTACACGGCCGGGCCTGGCGAGAGTAGCCATTTCGGCGTGGATGACATTAAGCAGCTTTCCCAGGATGAGCACACTGCGCTCTTTGCCTCTTTTATCGCGGGCCTGTACGAACAGTTTCTATCCCTCACCGGAAAGATCGAACAGCACCCGGAGCTACTGGAAGTCATGGGATACGGCACCATCCCGGTGCGGATGAATCCGGCGGACCTACCACTGTTTCAACAGGAGTTCGGCCACCTACTACAACGCTATGTCGAAAAAACGCCTTCTTCAGATGACTCTAGAGAGGCGATCGATTTTGCATTTACCACAATTCTATTCCCGGAGGCAGACCATGAGTCTCAATCAAAATCGCTCTGATTTCTTCCGACTGTTGCTGCTTGGAACGATCGGCGCCATTGCTATCCTACCCTACGCGATGGCAATCCAGCGTAGCGTCGAGTTTACACCCCAACTGATGATCATAGCGGCCGCCCAAGGCATCATACTGGCCGCAGTCGCCATATTCGTCGGGATGCGCGCGTCACGTTCCCTGGGGACTACCATCTGGTCTGAATCGACCCGTTTTCCCGCAGCAATTCTTCTCGGTGCTGGAATCGGAGTTCTGGTACTACTCCTGGAAATAGTGGTCTTCGCCCCTCATCTGCCCGAAACACTGAGTGCCGTTGGAGGCGCAATTCATATTGCTCCATGGAAAGGATTCCTTGCTGGATTCTACGGAGGCATCAACGAAGAACTGATGATGCGCTTTTTTATGCTCACCGGCCTTCTCTGGATCACAACCCGTTTCTGGCATACGCCCGAGGGTGGAGCGGCAACTCCTGCCTTTTGGATCGTCAACATCCTCATTAGTGTCCTCTTCGGCCTTGGTCACCTGCCGGCGATCCAAGCTGTGACGGATATCACTCCCTTCCTCGCGATCCGGTCCATCGTCCTGAATCTGGGCCCTGGAGTCGTCTTCGGCTGGATCTACTGGAAATGGGGTCTCAGCGCCGCTATGGTGAGCCACTTTTCAACTGATATGGTGCTGCATGTGCTCAGCCCATGGCTCACCAGGATCGTAGTTGATACCGGGAGTGGCTTGTATTAACGGTACCTATCGAGGGATCGTGTCGGCCTCCTACAACAATGGAGGCAACCCATCCTCAACGAGTCGAATCGTACTCCTGGATACAACGAATCCTGCCGTTTCCATTACCATGTCTCCGCAGCCGTTCTCCCCCGATAACGGCGTGTTTGCAGACGACGGCGAACTGGTAGAGGCGGCCGAGAACTATCCGTGGGAACTACCCAATGCCGCGGCGAGATCCCGATCGACGTTCTCGTGATCCGTGACGGTGACCGGCTCAAGATGCGCATCTCAAACATTACCTTCGCGCCAAACAGCCCAGCGTTTTTCGCCGCAGATGAAGCGGTCCTTGAGAGAAACTTCGAGATCGTTAACCGGATTGCGGAAATCCTCGGTCGCTATCGCTCCTACCAATTCCGGATTGAAGGGCACGCCGTCAACATCAGCGGAACGCAGCGGGAACAGCAGGAAGAACTCATACCGCTTTCACGCGCCCGGGCAGAGACTGTCCTTCAGGCACTGGTGGAACGTGGCCTGGACCAAAGACGGTTTACCGCCGTTGGTATCGGTGGTGCAGATCCGATTGTGCCCCACACGGACCTGGAAAATCGCTGGAGAAACCGGCGCGTTGAGTTTGTACTGATTCGGTAGATGGCGTAGGGGCTCGCCCCTCGCTACCTCTGGGCAACCTGGCAAGTCGGCGAGTAGCGCAATTCGTGCGGCTACTCGTCAATCTCATGTGGAAGAACCACCCGCTGACCAGTCGCTGGGCCAACGGGCGCCGCTACGATTGTGGGCGTTTTCCCTTCTATGCGTTCGATCCATTCAAGAAGTCTACGTTGCATACGATCAGCGACTGGCCGATGCGCTGGCTCGGTGATCAGATTCTCCAGTTCATAGGGGTCTGAGCAAAGATCGTAGAGATACTCCTCATGGTATTGTTTTGCATCGGAATCCTGGATCGCGTCTGCATCTGGCGCTACTACTGAGTACTTCCAACGTTGAGTGCGAACCGCTCGACCTACCTGCGCCTCGCTAATCTGAACAAAGATATCCTCCGGCCAATCCTGGGATCCTCGCATGTACGGCAGGATAGAGTTCCCACTTACCGACGTAGGAATTTCAATTCCGGCGGCGGACAGTAGCGTTGGCATGAGATCTACGATGCTCGTCAGGGCACGAACCTCGCCGCCACCGTCAAATCCGGGGCCCTGAAGCGCGGTTGGTACGCGGATGGATGACTCATGGCAGGAACGCTTGTACTCATCATTGCGCGTCTTAAAATGATTGCCGTGATCAGACGTGAAGAGCACGATGGTTTCATCGTCCAGATTGAGGCTGGAGAGCGCGTCCAGCAGACGGCCTAGCGCCTCATCAAGGCGCTTCACCATTCCAAAGTACCCGCCGAGATGCAATGCGGCGGACCCGCCAAGGTGCTGCAGGTCCGGAGGTATCCATCGTCCACGATATCTTTCATCGTATCCCGGAGGTGCCGGATAGTCGTCCCGCGAGTTCTGATGGTGCGGCTCCAAGAAAGAAAGAAACAGGAAAAACGGTTCCTTCTGATGGCTGTCAACGAAGCGAATTGCCGCATCCGTGAGAGCGTCGACTCGGTAGCCTGGAAGGCGAACCTCATTGTTATCCGTATCATACAGGCGAGTATCAAAGGCGTCGGAGGAGAACTCGAGAAAGTCGGCCGCAAGCCATTCCTGATACCCTCCTCGGCGGTCGACGGGAACAGGCTCTTGCTCGTCTCGATTCCAGCGTGGCGTCGTGCCGCCAAGATGCCATTTACCGATATAGCCCGTCCGGTATCCTGACCGATCAAACTCCGTGGCCAAGGTAATCGCGTCTTTCGCAAGGGGGATTCGGTTGCGGTAACACCCCGTTTCTGTCGCATACTGGCCCGTCTGAAGACAAGATCGGGCCGGACCGCATACCGGCTGGCAGGTAAAGTGCCTCGTCAGGTGTGTTCCGCGACCTGCCATCCGATCAAAATTTGGCATGAGGTTGAGAGGATTCCCGTGGAGGGAAGACGTGTCCCACCGTTGCTGGTCGGTGAAAAAGACGATTACGTTTGGTCGTCGCTCATGACTTCTGGTTCTGTTCGTACTTGGCTTTTGAGTTGCCATCTATCGTCTCCTTGTGCTCACTTCGGGGGCGGCCAGAATCGAATAGTCGAGATAGTCGCGAGCCACAAGTGAGGCCGCACCGAGCAGATACCCATCGTCGTCGAGGGGACGATAATGAACGGAGAATGAGAGGCCCGGGTCGACGTTACGTTGAATCTCCCGTTGCAGAGAGTCGATCCAAACCGCACCGTGCTGGCCAAAACGTCCGACGAGATAGATACTCTGGATATCAAGAACAAGTAACAGTGTCGCAAGCGACCGGCCAAGGGGTATCGCCGCCTCTTCGAGAATTGTGAGTGCGGCTTGCGCGCCTTGGTGGGCGGCCGTGAAGAGTTCTCGTAGACAATCGTCGGAAGCCACATCCTCTTCGCAACCTGACGTTAAGGTGCCCGTCGCTACTCGGTATTTCTCGCACAGTAGGCGCTGGTTGACGATCGTTTCGAGACATCCCTGCTTGCCGCAACGACATTGCCGCCCCGCGGCGTCGATCGTGATGTGACCGATTTCACCAGCAAGTCCGGTCTCTCCACGGTGGAGTCGACCCCGAGAGACGATTCCTGCCCCAATACCGTTCCGAACGCTCACGACCAGAAAAGAGGTCTCACGCAGCTGAGAAAGAACGAACAAGGTGTACGCCCGAATATTGTTTTCAACGCGAACTGGCACTCCGAACAGGTCGGTAAGGCGCTCCCCGAGTTTCAAAAAAAGGTCGGATTCTCCTGAGACGAGCCAGCGCGGTAATCCAATGCCGACGCCGGCAATGGGAGGCGTTCGTTCGTCTTGAGCTTCTAATTCAACCCGGTAGAGCCCATGCACAAACGCGATGAGTTCTTCGATGTCGGCGATTTCAGGCGTAGCAAACACTTGTTGTCGACAGATTTGTCGCCGCAGATTGACATGCGCAACGCGGCTAGTGCGATACTCAATGTCGATGCCGACAAACAGCGGTGCACGTACGGCGAGGTCGTAGAGATACGCGTTCTTGCCGAGGTGCCGGTCACACACGGAGGTTCCGGTACGCTCGAGAATATCTTCCCGTTCAAGACGATTGACGTACTTGGAAACGGTCGCCCAGGCCATCCTCCCGCGTTCTGAAAGATCCCGCTTGGAGAGTGGACCATCGGCTCCCACAAGAGTCAGTATACGTTGTTCGTTATCAGTCATTTCACGCATGAGCCAAGCAGTATAACGTAGGGTCCTCAGGGCGGCCAGTCCGTAGCGCCCTACATGAAGTGCTGCTGATCGCCCGACTCATCTAAGACCCGGGCAAACACGAGTGCGCTATACGCGTGGTAGCCCTTCCATCTTTCGTCTTCGCCCAACCGTGCATGGAGCGTCTCGATCGCTTCCTGACGCTGGGGCCCACAGGCAGGATCGTTGAAGAGGTTCTCCAGCTCTCGATCGCCACCGAGGCGGTAGAGTTCACTCGTCTGATCGCAAATATTGAATGAGAAGAAGTATTGTTCCCCGTCGGCGGCATCAAACACCGTCCCAACACACGGATTGGGAACGACATGGCTCCACACCTCTGCCATAATCGGCCGATCCGCAACGCGTGTTCCAGTCCTAATCGTCTCTTGGAGTGAGACACCGTCAATGCGATCGAGCGGTGTGATTCCCGCCAAGCTATACATTGTAGGGGCAATGTCGAGAAGACTTACCGGCGTCTCACACCGTTTCACAGGAAAGGAGGTCGCAATCGCACGAGAAGGTTTCACGACAAGAGGAACCCGCATAACGTGAGGATTGAGGAACGATCCCTTGTCGATGAGACCCAGATTGCAGTTCATTTCCCCGTGGTCAGCGGTGAAAACCACCGTCGTATCGTCGTAGAGATTCTCCTGCCGGAGAAAATCAAAAAGCCGGCCTAACGCGCGGTCGATGACCTCGTACTGCAGCAGGTTGGCGACCATATAGTCTTCAACCGTTTGACGATCCGCGATTCCCCAGTTGCGACGATATAGCTCATAGACGCGCGGCTCATCACGCGAAGCGAAACTCCCATCCTCCATCGGCTGGACGAAGTCGATCGGATCGGGCAGGGACTTGCGGATCGCGCGTTCCCGCTCCGACATCCCGCCTGGAATCGCGAACGGCTGGTGAGGCGCAAAAAAGTCCAGTTGAAGATAGATTGGCTTGTCGGAACTGGGCCGGGTAGTAAGTGTCTCAATCGCGTACTCCACGAGATACCAGGGATACGTTCCTTCAATGGGGAACTCGCGTCCGTTCTGCCGGGCGATCCACCCGCCATAAAAGTTACCACGGCCAACTCCGGCGGCAGACATCCCATATATCTCTCGATCGAATGAAATCGGACCGAGACCGAGTCGTTGGAGGTAGGAGAGGTACCTGTCGTCGTCGAACCACGGCGGCGACCAACGATCCCAGGGAGAATCGTTCTCTCCGAACGCATCCATGAACTTGTGACGGCCAACATGTGATTTTCCGACGTGTCGGGTGTAGTAGCCGGTCGCTGCCAGATATTCGGGAAAGATCGTATCGCTCGGCCGCAGGTGCATTTCGTGGCCGTCGTGTCCGCGTTCGCCGTTGGTCATGATGTACGAGTGACGCCCCGTCAGATATGCCGCCCGCGACGGTGAACAGACAGGTGCGGTCGCAAATGTATTCGTAAAGTGAGTCCCGTCGGCGGCAAGTTGATCGAGCGCTGGGGTCTGCCGAATATCCACGTAGGTCGGATTTCGCCAGAACTCAGGCGGCACCATATCAGTAGAAATGAAAACGACGTTCCCTGCTGTCGCGTCGGAACTTCTAACAAAAGGAGCACGGCCGGTAAGATTGTCTATGTAGCTACGTTGTTTCATCAGTGCTCTTAACCTTTCACCGCGCCGGCGGTGAGTCCATCAACAAGGTAATGTTGGAAGATGAAGAAGAGCACAAACATCGGCACGGTTCCAAAGA
>JAQIBO010000445.1 GCA_027859055.1 Spirochaeta sp. | reverse complement strand
TCTCCCAGGAGGCGGTGGACTTTGTCGCCCGGGACCTGGCCAATCTCTTTCCCGGCGCTCCTATGCTGATTCCCGGATTTGAAGCGGAACCCGCCTGGACTGGACCAAAGCGTCCACTTATAGTCCTACTTACGGAGCTGAATATCGCCGGTACGTTGCGGCTGGCCGGTGACCTCTTTCCTGCGGCCCACCGGCTCCTGGTAATCACCGGGAATGACGGATACTCCCGCCTGTTTCTGGAGCAGATTGTCACCGAGGCGGAACAGTCTTCTCGGTTTGATGAGGTAGGGCACATTGCGGACCTGACCTACCCGCAAATGCTCGAGACGGTGGAGGATCTGCCACCCGAAACCGTGGCTGTCTTCGGAACCTATTTTGCCGACTCCGCGGGGGAAAGTTTTACACCGGCGGCGGTCGCAGCGAAAGTAGCGGCACGCTCGTCTGTACCGGTGTTTGGAATCCGGGATGTCCACGTCATGAGCGGGCTGGTGGGAGGTTCGGTGATCGTGAGCACACGCCTGGGTGAACAGACCGCCGAAATCGCCCTGGACTACCTGACAGGAACCCTTGAACTCGACGGTCAAGACGTGGCGCTTGAGGCGGAGCATTTTCCACTTTTTGACTGGCAGGAGCTCGTTCGGTACGGAGCGGATCCACGCACACTGCCGGATACAACGGTGTTCCTCAACAGGCCTGAAACGTTGTGGGACACTCATCGCTTGACGGTAATCACTGCCGGTTCCGCCTTTTTGGTCCTGGTTATCCTGACAGTGCTTGTGGTGATTCAGAACAGAAAATTGCAAGTCGCTCTGCGGGCGCAGAAGCAGACAGAGCAGCAACTTACCGTGACACTCAATGATAAAGAGACGCTTATCAGAGAGTTATATCACCGTACCAATAACAACATGCAGGTGATTCAGGGCCTCTTGCGATCTCGCATGTCAGCCCACCCGGACCTTCCCCTGGCGGAATTTGTGGATGACGTTATCGGGCAACTCCAGTCGATGTCCCAGGCGCAACAACAGTTGTTCCGGGGGGAACACTTGTCCAGGATTGACCTGGCGGAGTACCTTCAGTCTCTGGTCCAGGTAGCCCGGGACCGGTATCCGGATCAGCGGAGTACGATTGCTTTTTTGTTTCACCTCCAGTCCGTTCCGATTCTGATTGATTCCGCAGTTCCGGTCGGTCTCGTCGTATACGAGCTGGTCACGAATGCAGTTCGCCATGCCTTTACTGGCGAGCCGGACGAATGGGAATCAAAAGAAATCGACGTCACATGCGATTTCACAGAAGCTGATGAGATTGAGATACGGATTTCCGACAATGGACTTCGGTGGGGCCCTGATCCTGAGCGTACTCGGTCTATCGGTGGTGGGCTGGGTTTGGCGACGGCTCTGGTTGAGCAGCAGTTGCGTGGTACCATTGAGTTTGACGATAGCGTCGGCACCACCTGTATCGTGCGCTTTCGGGACGATCAATACGAAGAACGGGTATAACGCCGGCCGGCAAATTGAGCATGCTCATAGTGAATGACGCAACTATGATTTCCACGCCCCAGTGGAGCTCGATTTGAACATCACTCGGGAGCGTGGGGCTGGAGCGCGTCCCTGATCTTTTCTCCGAGTAGTTTTTTACTGGGCCATCCCTTGCCGTTATTCTCCTGATACATCCGACATGCCATCACGCCGTCTCCATGGTAGTCCTCAAGATCCCGTCCGTTGACTTTGATCGTCGGTGAACCGGCAAAGCTCAGCTCGTGCGCCCGTTCCAGATCCTCTACGGCAAACAACCGTACCGACGCGTCTATCTTCTCTTCCACAAGGAGGTCGAGTATGTCGTTCCACGCCTGTCTGTATGACGGACACCCGTCGAAATAAAGCAGGTCTATTGTCAGATACTTTCCGTTCTCACTCATCACTCAGTCCATGGATACACCGTGACGTTCAGATAATCAATGGATGCGCTTGAATCATTTTTCACATCGCCTATACTCGTAGTTTGCAGGAGGAGGAAAACGATGCCCCAACAGATACGAATTCAAGGTGTGAATCGTGAACACCGCGCGATGCGCGTTCAGACGGACCTCGAAAACATAGAAGACATGTCGCCCGTTGCAGACAACCAATACGCCGGCGCGGTTGAAACGGTCGGCCATTCCTTTGGGGGTGTCGCATGACCGCGCGACGCAAACCGCGCCGTGGCCCGATTTTCGCATTGGGCGGTGTGGCGGCTCTCCTCCTCATGATCACTGCAGTCTTTTTTGTCGTCAGCGGCGAACAAGGAAGCCCCGAAACGGCAACCGCGGCTCCCGCTGGGACGGAAGAACCGACGGCCTCCAGCATCGAGACGGAGCAGAGGCAAGCCCTGCGGGCGATGGTACCGGTGGATGATGCCCGGAGCGCGCTCCAGTTAGCCAATCAGTGGCGAACTGTCGAGCCCGCCGTTCGTACGGCACTGGCCCACGATAGCATTCAGTTTGGCTTTCCCGATGGAACGGTGAAAGTTGTCCCGATCCCTGGCGAAACCATGGTCGTTTCCATCGCGCCGTATGTCACCACCACTCATCCCTGCGAGATCCACAGTATCAACGGATGCCAAGGTGAATTGCCGGATCAGGAGTTTGATGTTGCTGTGACCCATACCGACGGAACCGAATATCGAAACGAAACGATACAGACCGGCGATAACGGATTCTTTGAACTCTGGTTACCCGCCGGTAGCGAGTTCAACGTCACGGTCAGTGGCGGTGGCGGCACAGCGACGCGCATAATTGCGACGGAGCCGGACGACCGGACGTGTATTACTGACATGCAGCTCGTTCTATGATCGCAGGATAAAAGACGGTGGGGGCGTCTCTTGAAGCCAACTACCAGGGTCGGACCGAAATGCAGCGGCTTAGTAAGGAGATGGTATGGAAAGTGACACTTCCCAGGAACGCATTGGTGAGTTTCTGGTCAAGATAGGGGCCATGACGCCTGAGCAGCGCGACGAGATACTTGACCGCCAAAAAGAAGAGCCCGACCGACTGTTTGGAGAGATAGCCGTTGAACTTGGCTATATTAATGATGCAGCTATCGATACGTTTCTCGGCCGTGAAGTGTAAAAAACCTTCTCCGTCAGGCAAGTAGCCGGTCGATCTCCGTTGCAATCTCACTGATGGAGGCGGGCTTTCCGAGAACTTTTGCCGCGGTAACAGCTTGTGCCCTGGACTCGATCGTAGAATCTGAGTATCCGGTGAGAAATATCACGGGAATACCGTGCCGTTCGGTAATCGTACCTCCCGCTTCGATGCCGTCCATTTCGCCGGGTAGTCGAATGTCCATAAGTACCACATCGGGCTTCTGCTGTTCTGCTGCGGTGATAGCGGCCACCCCGCTGGTAACCGGACCGCATACCACATAACCTGCCTGTTCGAGTTGGCGGGCCAGATGCATCGATATGAGGACTTCATCCTCTACAATCAGAATCTTCACATGGTCACGGTCACGGTCACGGTCATGGTTCATGGTTATACCCTCGGTGCGTGGATTGAAGCCCTGCGATAGTCCGACTCCATTGTCCATGATCTCGAGTAGCCTTTGAGAGCGATCGGGGCAGCGGTGACACTGAGCCACGTGATACTGCCGGACTCACTTGCGACACCAAGTTCTTCGCTCACGATGCGTCGTCCTTCCCGGATCGCCTTTCGCCCGGGGAGGTCGTCTGGGGAGACTGTCTTGCCATCGGAATCGATTAAGCTGAAGGATTGACCGTCCGGGACATAGCGGTGCAGTCCCCGTGTTTCGTCGGGCTGGGACTCCGAATCATTTGAATTCGTCTCGACGACGTTTCCCTGTTCATCCGTAATTCCTATTCCCAGCGGAAAGGATTCAAATAGCACCCGGTATTTTTCTTCACTTTCTCGTAACGCTCGTTCAACCTGCTGCCGTTCAACCTGATGTTCAAGCAGGAGGCCTACAAAGAAGATGCCGAGGAAGATCGCGGATCCGTACGGCAGCATCATCGCCTTCATAAGCTTCCAGCCTGTCTGTAGGTCGTCTACAAAAAGGAATCCAGGCAGGATGATAATTGTCGCTACAAGCGCACTGACGGCGGAGGTTTTCACTGATGTAAAGCTCTGACGAAAGCGATTAAGTAAGATTCCAGACGCGGCTGCCAGGGAAACGCCGATCACTCCTGCCAATACTCCGCCGCCGCCGAGGATCGCACGAAAGGAGCCGGCAAAAATGGCAGATACCACCGCCGCGACAGGACCGCCGAATGCACCACCCGGGCGGATACGCTCGTGGGACGGCCTATCCGCGCCAGGAGGTAGCGATAGACAGCGATCATACAATCGATACATCCGCTTCAAACTTTCTTCACATCCCTTCGGTAGTATGACAATCAGACAACGACAGGAGGTGTGCGATGAAACGTACCGTAGTTATAGGGATCGTCCTGGCGACGATCGCGATTATTGGAGTGAGCGCCTGGGGCCCGGTTACCGGTGGTGGCTTGATGTGGAACGATGAAACGCTCGAAGAGAGTGAGATTGCCGGCAGGTTACAATTGGCGGAGAATGAGATTCCGGTCTTGGTTGTTGGAGCCGAGCGCTATCAACTGATGATCCATCCCACGCTGGCGTCAGAAGTCGACGTAGAAAATAACGAACGGATCGAGGTGAGCGGTTATGCAACGGAGTTTTCCGACCCCGATCTTCTCGGTACCACCAAGGTGCTGCATGTCCAGGCGATCGAGGCAGACGGCGTAAGAGTGGTCCTGCCTGACGGTGTTGCCGGTGGCTGGGGTCACGGACCCGGAATGATGCGGGGCGGCAACGCTGGTCGCGGCGGTTACGGCCCGGGTATGATGGGCGGGTATGGCGCCTACGATGAGGATGACGATACCGGCTGGTGGGGACCCCGCGGACAAGAGCTTGGGACTTTCGGCGGCCGACGACGCTGATGACGAGATAACATTATGATGCACGGATGGGGTCTGGGAGGCTTTGGAATGGGTTTCCCTTTGTTCGGTCTAATACCGTTACTACTATTGGGCGGCGGGATTTATCTTGTTCTTCGTGCGTTCGGTGATCGTGACGGTTCACGTAGACAAGACAGAATCAATCCAGAACGCGCTGCGCCCGAGACCCGGGGACGATCTGCAGCGCCGGAGGTCTACCGATTGGCACAGCGGCACGCCGGTGTACTCAATGTTTCGAATGTCGTGTTAGAGTTTGGCATCGATCCACACGAGGCGGAGAAGCTCCTCGACGGGCTAACCGATGGCCAGCGGGTAGTCATGGATGTCGGCACCGATGGACTCGTGCGCTACGTCTTCCGGGAACTTGTCGCTAACGGTCAGTAATTGGTGTAACGGTATGTCTATCAGCAGTAACACGGAAAATGAATTCTCGCCGGACGAGCAGGAACAACTACTCAGCCTCCTGAAAGCGCGTTTTCACGCAAACGCAAATCGTCATCAAGATCTTGAATGGGTGAGAATTGCTGTGAAGCTGAAAGATCAGCCCGAGAAACTATGGTCACTTCATGAAATGGAGCGTACCGGCGGGGAGCCGGATGTTGTGTGTCTTGAAGCGGAGCCGGGCGAGTACGTGTTTTGCGATTGTTCAGCCGAAAGTCCCAAAGGCCGCCGAAGCGTTTGTTACGATCCGGAAGCATTGGAGTCAAGAAAAGAGCATAAGCCGAAGGATAGCGCGGTGGGTATGGCTACCCGAATGGGAATCGAAATCGTAACGGAACAACAATACCGACAGCTGCAGAAGCTTGGTGAGTTTGATCTCAAGACATCGAGCTGGGTCAAAACTCCAGGCGAGATCAGAACACGTGGCGGTGCTCTCTTTTGTGACCGTCGCTACGATGCTGTCTTTCTGTACCACAACGGCGCAGAATCATATTACGCCTCCCGCGGTTTTCGGGGTGTGTTGAAAATTTGAATATTTGACGAATCGAAGCATGGCGACAGCAGACAGTTGATCACCCCCGTTCCGGTTGCTTCGCGGCGTTCCGGAACAGCAGGGCAGACCTGGTGAACAACAGGACGAAGAGGCCGTTGAGAATAAACACTCCCAGTACGCCGATGATCTCTTCTCTCGTCGCGACCTGCGGCTGCCAGATCACCATGGCAATCACCGGTACTATCGCCTGAGAGCCCGCTGTTGCAAACATCGTCCGAGCCATACCACGAGGTCGAAACCGAGCAAGACCGGCCCCGAGCAACAATGCACCGGCCAAGATGAAATCAGAGAGGGTCCAGATGAATTCATCCTGGGTCCTTGACGTCCCGGGATACATGCTTGAGACTGGGAGAAACCTTCGATTTATAAACGTACTCAACCAGCAAATCCACGTCGCCACCATCAAGAGATTGGTGTCTACACAACATGAGGAGAGAATCATGATCAGATTGAAAAATATCAAGTTAAAGCCGAAGTTGATCGGCCTATTCCTGGTAGTCGGGCTTATCCCCCTGGCAGTGGTGGGATTCTATGCCGCGACCAGTGCCACCGCCGCATTGGACGAGGCATCCTTTGCACAGCTGCGAGCGGTGCGTGATATCAAAGCGGGACAGATATCGAGCTATTTTGAGGAACGGGCGGGAGACCTGCATGTCCTTACAAATACCGTTGAAACGTTTGTGGAGACGGGAGAAGTGGCTGTCGCAGAATCCGGTACCCGTGAGGTTGGCTCAGATACCGACGAGTTTCTAAACGAATACGTGGAAGCCTATGGCTATTATGATCTGTTTCTGGTCCATCCCGATGGTGACGTGTTCTACTCGGTAGCAAAAGAGGCCGACTACGGAACCAATATTCTCACCGGGGAGTACTCCGATTCCAGTCTGGCTCATGCGGTGGAGGAAGCGCTCGATACGCGTCGTTTCGGATTCGGTGATTTTCAGCCATACGCACCGTCCGGGGGTGAACCGGCGGCCTTTGTCGCGGAGCCGTTAGTGATTGGCAACGAGGTAGAAGTTGTGGTGGCACTGCAGCTGCCGTTGGATCAGATCAACGGAATCATGCAGGAGCGTACCGGAATGGGCGAAACCGGTGAAACGTATCTGGTTGGTCCGAACCAGCTGATGCGGTCCGACTCATACCTGGCCCCCGATACGCACAGCGTGAATGCCTCGTTTGCTCGACCGGAGATCGGCTCGGTAGATACCCGTGCCAGTCGAGAAGCGCTGAGTGAGGTCACCGACGCAGCGATTATCGAGGATTATGTGGGCGGCATCGTCTATTCCGCGTACGCTCCCATTTCCGTGTACGACAATACGTGGGCCATTATTGCCGAGATCGACGAGGCGGAAGTCCGCGCTCCGGTGAGAACTCTCGTCATGGCGATTGTACTTGTTGCCCTGGTAGCCGCAGTACTTGTGGCGATCACGGCGCTGCTGGTGGCGAACATGATTGTGAAACCGGTGAGTCGCGGTGTTACCTTCGCGCAGGTCATGGCGGCAGGCGATCTTACTGCGCGGCTCGACGTAGACCAGAAAGATGAAATCGGTATTCTGGCCAGGGCGTTACAGGAGATGCGGGATCAGCTGGTGGGCGTCATGCGTGACGTTCAGTCCGCCTCGGGTAACGTCGCCTCCGGAAGTGAAGAGATGAGCAGCACGGCGCAACAACTCTCCGAGGGCGCCACCGAGCAGGCTGCAAGCGCCGAAGAGGTCTCCTCCTCGATGGAACAGATGAGCTCCAATATCCGGCAAAACTCGGACAATGCGCAACAGACCGACTCGATGTCGCGTCAGGCCGCGAAAAACGCCGAAGAGGGCGGCACCGCGGTCAACCAGACCGTCGAGGCGATGCGGGAAATCTCGGACAAGATCACGATCATCGATGAAATCGCCCGCAACACCAACCTCCTCGCCCTCAACGCGGCGATCGAAGCCGCCCGCGCCGGGGAACACGGAAAAGGGTTCGCCGTTGTGGCCAGCGAGGTACGTAAACTCGCCGAACGGAGCCAGGTTGCCGCCGGAGAAATCGCAGATCTTTCCCGAAGCAGCGTGGAAGTGGCGGAAAAAGCGGGCGAGATGATCAACGGCATTATCCCCGATATTCAGAAAACCGCCGAACTGGTACAGGAGATCAGCGCGTCAAGCGGGGAGCAGAACAGCGGTGCGGACCAGATCAACCAGGCACTCATGCAGCTTGACCAGGTCGTCCAGCGCAACGCCTCCGCCTCGGAAGAGATGGCCTC
>JAQIBO010000423.1 GCA_027859055.1 Spirochaeta sp. | reverse complement strand
ACCGAGACCCTCGCCCGCCTTTTCACCCAACTTGGAGTACCGACGACGTTGATCGCGCAGGAGGTAAATCAAGACGCGCTTCCTGGCGCGGTGCGGTGCACCTGCGGTGCCGAACACCCGCAGTCCCTCGAAGTTCCCGCCGGGGCGGCGGTCGTTGTGGGTAGCCACCTCCCGACAGACCCGCACTACGTTCGCACCGCCCTGGATGCGGGTAGTCCGTACGTCGGTATGATCGGGAGTCGGAAACGAGCGCTCGAAGTCCTTGGCGTATTAGGAATCGACGAGGGAGATCACGTGAAGCGACCGCTGTACGTTCCTGCCGGCGTGGATATCGCCGCGGAAACCCCCGAGGAGATCGCCTTGAGTATCGTCGTGGAAATTCTTTTGCTCCCGGAGGGTTCGCGGTGAGTGATACCGAAACGCGGGAACTTCTTATGATGTATGCCGAAATTTCGCGCAGCGCCGCCCTGGATCCGTCGGCCATCCATCGAGCTACCGCAAAGAATGACTCATGTGGTGACCAGGTCGAAGTCGCGTTGCGCCTGGACGGCGAGCACATCGTGGGCTACAGCTATTCGGTCAGCGGATGCGCCCTGTCCGGTGCCTCGGCGGCGCTCATCGACGAGATGATACCGGGCCTCACCCGTGAAGCGGTCATTGATCGCGTCGCGCTCCTGGAAGCGGCGTTACAGGAACCGCGCGGCGCCCCGTGGCCGGAACTCCTCAATCCAGTTGTTGTGTTGGAACCGCTCCGGGGCAACCCGTACCGCCGGCGTTGCGTTATGCTGGCGTGGCGTGCCGTAGCACGTGCTCTTGGGTGATTCGACAAAGCAACCGCAGAGCTTACATCCACCGCTACTGAATCAGCCTTCCGCGGGTCGTCGCGTATCAGCAGGCAACGGAAACTCCACCAGAAGGCGCGTATTCGTGGACCGTTCAAGATGGAGCGTTCCCTGCAACTGGCTTACCAACGCGTTGATCAGTTGCAGCCCCAGCGTTGTGGGCGAGTAGACGTCCACGCCTTCGGGGAACGGATGTCCGCCGTTCTCCACGTCGATGCGGCACTCAGATCCGTGTGCCACCACTGACACGGTGATCCGGTCCTCCGGAGCGCCGGTTACTCCATGACGAACGGCGTTGGTTACCAGTTCGTTTACCACAAGCCCCATCGGTATCGCCGTCGTTGCCGGGAGCCGGAAGTGATCCACGTTGACCGTTAGCTGGAACTGCGTTTGAGACGCACCGCCGGCGGCGGACTCGATCACCTGGTGTATATACGGGGCAACATCGAATGCATCGATATTTTCCGGTTTCAGGATAAATTCGTGAACGATCCGAATCGTATCCACCTGTCGAATGACGTTGGAGAGATCCACCGAGAGGGATTCTTCTGCAAGCTTGAGAAGGCTCGTGATCATGTTCAGGTTGTTTTTCACCCGGTGGTTGGATTCCCGCATAAGCAGCTCGTTCTGCGCAAGCAGGTCTCTCAACCGGACGCGGTCCTGTTGTGTTTCTGTCTGATCGATATTGATTCCAATAAGCTCGGAAACCGTTCCGTTCCGGAAAACGGGTGTACCCGAGGCGAGAACGTATCGCACCTCACCGTCCGGACGCACGATCCGGAACTCGATATCGTGAACCGCATCACCTTCCCGGATCTTCAAAAACCAGTAGTTCGCTTCGTCGGAATCATCCGGGTGGATAAACGCACGCCACGCATCGACGTCCCCGCCAAACGACTCCGGCGTTGTTCCGTAGATCGTGTACATCGGCACGTTCCATTCGAGTTCGGAGCTATCGGGGTCCATCGTCCAGATGCCCAGACGGGCGGTATCCACCGCCAGCTGCAATTTCTGGGCGCTCTCGTTAACGGTATCCTGGGCGCGCTGGAGTTCGGTTATGTCCTGGGACATCACGAAACCCCCAATGATGGTATCATCGGGGTCGTATACCGGACCGGTGATTACCCGGAACGTCTGCTCCCCGAACGGTACGGTGGAGTCGCGCGTTTCACCGGCCAGTGCGGCGTACAGCGCCGGCTCGTCCCGGTCGGCAATCTCCCCCGGAAAGATATCACGCAGGCGTTTCCCGACAAAATCCTCCTCCGCCAGACCGGTTTCTGCCAATCCTTGACCGCTGACGGCGGTATACCGTAACTCCGGGTCGAACAGCGCGATCATCCCGTTGGGAAAGTGTTTTGCCAGCGCGCGATACCGTGATTCGCTGGCGCCCAGGGCCTCCTCCGAACGGGCGTGGTTCGAAACGTCGACGACGGTGGATATCATGAAGTTCTGATCGAGAATCGGGATATTCTGGGCAACCACCACGGCGGTGCTGCCGTCTTCTCTCTGTATTTCGATGTCGCTCCATTTCATCCGCTGCGGATCTCCGGAGGCGATATCTTCCATTATCCGCTGATTGAGCTGCTGTCTGTACTCCGGATCCGGATACACGTTCTCAAAGAAGGAGGTGATGTCCGTAATTATCTCCCGGGGCCATCCGTAGATCTCTTCAAACTTCCGATTCATGTACGTCGCGGTTCCCTCGTCTACGTAGTTCACCGCGAGTCCGATCGGCAGGTTATCCAGGATCGTCTCGATAAACTGATTGCGATTGCGGCGTTCTTCTGGCGTCATGACCCGTCCTTCTACTGAATCAAATCATAGGTAACCGGATCTCGAACTGCAAGCGCACGAGGTCTGTCAGGAGGTTACTGCGTCACCGGAGCGATAACACGCTTCATTTCACGCTCCAGTTCGACCGGACTGATCGGCTTTGAAACGACACCGTGCATCCCCGCTTGAAGAAATCGCCAGCGGTCCTCGTCCATGGCGTAACCGGTCAGGCCGATTATCGGGATATCCGGGGACGCGTGCGTTTCACCTTCACGAATCCGCCGGGTGCACTCAAGGCCGTCCATCTTTGGCATTTGCACGTCCATCAACACGACATCAAAACGCTCTGTGTCCAGTACTTCCAGGGCCTGGACGCCATCGTTGGCTATGGATACCGCGTGACCAACGTGTTCAAGAAGCTTCTCGAGAACGAGTTGATTAATCGCCTGGTCCTCTACAATCAATACGCGATACGTCTGTGAAGACGGCTCCATTGCCTCGATTGGCTGCACCGCTTCAACGCGACGTGGCGGCTCGGTTGTTGGTTCCAACGGGAGGGTGAAGCCGGCGCGCGTGCCGTTGCCATGGCGACTCTCTAAATGGAATTCGCCGTGCATCATTGCAACGAGCTTTTTCACAATGGCAAGTCCCAGGCCGGTTCCCTCTATCTTCTTGGTGTACCCTGAATCCACCTGCTCAAACGGGTGCAATACGAGTTCCAGTTTCTCTTTCGGAATACCGGTACCGGTATCGGTTACCGAGATGGCAACGGCATCGCCGCTTTCTCCGGCCCGCTCCGTCTTCTTCACTTCCAGGCGTATCTCACCGTTCTCAGTGAACTTGAAGGCGTTACTCAGGAGATTTACGAGAACCTGCCGGATTCTGATCTCGTCACCGAGGAACCAGCCGCTCACGGCGTCATCTATGTCCAGGTGCAGAGGAATACCTGTTTCCTCGGATTTTTTGTGAAAGAGCAGCCCAATTTCCTCAAACACCGTCTTCAGATTCAGCGGCGCCGTCTGAATCTCCAGCTTGCCCGCTTCAATTTTTGACAGATCAAGGATGTCGTTAATAATGGTCAAGAGCGTCTTTGCCGAGCTGCGAGCCGCATACAGGTACGTCCGAGACTCCCGGTCCAGATCCGCGTCCTCGAGCAATCCCAGCATGCCGAGAACCCCGTTCATGGGGGTTCGAATTTCATGGCTCATATTTGCAAGAAACCGGGACTTTGCCTGCGCCTCCGCCTCGGCTGATTGCTTTGCCTCCTGAACCTCTTCTTCAAGACGTTTTCGATCGGAGATATCCATGAGCGCGACAAGACAGTGGTGTGCGCCGGCGGTGTTCTCCCGACCGGGTCGCAGCTCCAACAGGAGATGGCCACAGTGCCTTCCGTCTCCATCTCTGAGGGCAGCTTCCACTCGCTTCGTCTCGCCGGCGTCGGAGTCCAGGGCGCCGCGCAGCTCAGCCCGAAACGTATGGTGGCTTTCCGTGCCAAGATGCGCGAGCAGCGAGGAGCCGACCAGTGTCGACCGGGGAACGCCCAGCAGATCGCAGGCGGTGAGATTGGCCTGCGTGATCTCGGCGTCACGGCTGAGGGTGACGTATCCGAGAGGAGCAAACTCGTAGAGCTCCGAAAGCGCGTCCCGGGAGTCCTCCAAAGAGGAGCGAAGCTCCTCCAGCTGCTCGTTTTGAGCCAGGAGCTCGCTCTGGTATATTCCGAACTCGTACAGCAGAACACGAACTTCCGCTTCGCTGAGCTGTGAGGGATCGGGACTTTCTCCGGTGTCGGCGGCTTGACGGGCAAGACTGCGTAACCGCTGCCTGTCGATCTCGTGTTCCTGGCTCACTCGGACTCACTCCTTTGCGCGGTTTGAGCCGCCGCGCCCTCATCAATTCTTGTAATTGCCAGCAAAATGCGCCGTTCCTCGCTGTCCGGGACCACTACCAGGCGCACGTTTATGTGGAGCCGTTTGCGGCCAATCGACGACCACTCGTGCTCAACGGTACGGTCGGAAATCTCCTCTCCGCTCCTGGAAACCTCTTCAAGAATCTTACGAAACTCGGGGGTATCCCAGGCTCCCGCGTCCAGGTCCAGGAGAGAGTGTCCTATTGTTTGATTGCGGCTGAGACCAAAGGTTTTGAGGAAGGCCCGGTTCGCGGTCTCAATCTCGAAGTCGAGCCGAAGTCCAAGCAGTGGTTCTTCAACCGTATTGACCGTGGTTTCCGCCAACGCCTGGCCAAGCTCCGCCTTTCTTTGACTCCGTTTAACCTGGGTGATGTCATTGAAGGTGGCGACTACCCCGTCTATCACGCGTTCGCTTGTCCGATACGGAACAATTCTGAGCTGAAACCATTGGTCGTCCCGCGCCTGAATCTCCCGTTCGACGGTGTTCAGGTCCGCGAGCACGCTCTCGGCGTCCGCTTCAAGCTCCCGGTATTTCACCCGGACGGTGAGCTCTCCCACCGGCCGCCCTACATCCGTGTCCCTGAGCCCCATGATGTCCCGCATCGCCGGCGTAAATCGCCGAATATGGAGCTCGTCGTCCAGGAAGAGCGTGGCTATGCGCGTACCGGCAAGCAAGTTGTCCATGTCGTCCCGAACGTGACCCAGCTCCTCGTTCTTGGCCTCAAGCTCGGAGTTGAGGGTTGACTGTTCCTCGTTTATCGATTGCAACTCTTCCGCGGATGTCTCAAGCTCCTCATTGGTTGATTTGAGCTCCTCGTTGGTGGATTCAAGCTCCTCATTTGAGCTTTTGAGCTCCTCAGTCGTTGCCTCGTACTCCTCGATTATCGCCTGCATATCTTGCTTGCCCGATTGGAGCTCTTCCTGGAGCTCCCGGATCCGCCGCGCTGCCTCATCCGAGTAGTCGCCGCCATCCTCCCTCGGAAGGGCGGGATGCTCGGGCCGTTCAATCAGGGTGATGAGAAAACACGGCTCGTTGCATACCTCGAGATCCACCGGCTGGACGTAGAGATCCACCAGTACTTCGTGGTCATCGGTTTTCATCGTCACGCGCGACCGGACCTGCGGCGCCCGCTCGAGAGCTGCCCGACTTAACGCTGAGGAGAGTTCAAAAACGAGCCCCGACCGTGCCATTTCAAGGACGTTGTTCCCGGCAACTCCCGGAGCGGGCTCAAAGAATCTGCCGGTTCTTCCGTGAAAGTAGAGCGCCTCTCCGCTCTTTGTCGCAATCACCGCCGGAGGTGCGGATTCGAGAATGCACTGTTCCGCCGCCTGTTTGGTCTTGTTCCGCGGCGGGTGCGCCGCTTGACCCGCGGACGCGCGTGCAGACTCCGTCCGCTTACGCCGCATCCCCTGGTATCCGGTAGCACCTTCTATCTGGCCCGCTTCAGCTTTGCGGGTCGTTTTGTAGATACGGTGAACCTTGTCTACCGTTTCAAACGGTGCGGACATGGGACTCACGGTTTCGGACTTCCCGAGAAAGAGCACTCCCCCCGGGCGCAATCCGTAGTTGATTCGACTGAGTACGCTTTCCTGCGTAGCCGGCTTGAGATAGATGAGCAAATTGCGGCACGAGACGATATCCAGCTTTGAGAACGGCGGATCATCAGTTACGTTCTGTACCGCAAATACCACAGCTCCTCTCAGTCTTTTATTTGCCCGGTATGTGTCGTCGACCTCTTCAAAGAACCGACGCAATCTCTCCGCGGAGATGTCGTTTGCAATATTCCGGGGAAACTCACCTGTTCGCGCGGCGGCTATGGCGCGTTCGTCGATATCGGTGGCAAACACGGTTACCGAAATCTGGAGTTTTAACGTCTCGATCGCTTCAAGCAGGAGTATGGCGAGGGAGAACGCCTCCTCCCCCGTTGAGCATCCGGGGACCCACGCCCGCAGCGTGTTGCCCTGATACTCCGGCAGGTACTCCTGCACCAGAAAACCGGAAAGGCGCTCGAAGGATTCCGGGTCACGAAAGAAGCTGGTTACCCCGATAAGCAGGTCTCGAAAGAGCTCATCCACCTCTTCCGGGTTACGACGGAGGTACACAAGGTAGTCTTTGGTATCGTCGATCCGGTGCAACGACATACGCCGCGTGATGCGCCGGTCTATGGTGTTTTGCTTATACGTGGAGAAGTCATGGCCGGTCCGGTCGCGAACCATCTCCAGCAGTTTGTCCCGCGGGGCATCGTCGGCCTCGTCATGTTCCTCTTCATCGGCGGTACTGACGGTGACGTTGCTATCGGCAAAGGCGTGAAGGTGCTCGCCCATACTCTCAGGCCTGAGCACCAAATCGGCGAGATCCTATGCGACGAGGCTCCGCGGCATCGTTGGATATTCCGCTGAGTCCGGCTCTTGCGCAATCACCAGCCCACCGGCTCCCCGGATAGCCCGGGCGCCCAGGGTGCCGTCGGAATTGGAGCCGGACAAAACGATCGCTGCCGTCTTCTCTTTGGCCTCTTGCGCAATGCTGCGAAAGAGCTTGTCAATTGTCATCGTGCCGGGAGTGGTATCAATCTCGCTGAGGCTGACCTTGCCGTCAAAGACGGTCATGGCCATTCCCGGCGGGCCAACCAGTACGTGATTGGCCTTGACCCGTTGCCCGTCTTTTGGAACCGACACCTGCCGACCGGTATGCTTCTGCAGGAGATTGGCCAGAGTCTGCTCGCCTCCCTCTTTGGACTGGTGCTGCACAATAAGCAAGGTGCAGTTGGCCGCTTCCGGAACTCCCTCAAGGAGCTCCGTCAGAGCCGCAAGACCACCGGCGGAGGCACCGATACCAACGAGAATCGGGGCGGCAGTATCGTTATCAGCCAAGCGCGGCTCCTTCGACGTCTATGCATTCCACGGCGTTAATGGTAGTAAGTTCGCCTAAAAATCGCAATCAGTTGAATCCCGGAGTGGTCCACTCAGTATGACCAAGGATTCGAGAAGGCGAGGCGCCAATTCCTGTTTGGAAAAGACATATTGTGCGAAATTTGAAGAGAAAACGGCCCGCCGTTTCCTTCTCACGTGGACATGGACAACGCCTCTTCGCCTGGACTGCGATTGATCTCTTCACTGATCGAGCAGTTGGATTCCCGCCTGATTTTCACCAGGGAGCCGCATCCGGTATTCGAGTTTGATGTCGAAAAATGTGGAGTACAGGCGAGGCGTGATTAACGGGCGTTGAGAATCGCCCAGCCCGCCTGTACCGCGACAGCGGAACAGAACGGAACGTCTTCCTCGGTGAGTTGCTCCGGTGGCCGGGTAAGGACGTTCATCACGCCGACAACTTCATCACCGGCAAGGATCGGTACACCGATAAAGGAATTGAGATCCTCCCGATGGATCACCGAGCGGGCAATCCGCGGGTCGTGGGAGGAATCCGCTGGGACGAACACCGGCTCCCGTGTGTGGGCGATCGTCCCGGTAAGCCCCTCTCCCATCGCGATGGGAGTCCGCTGATACTCCTCGACGAAACCCGCTGAAAGGCCGAGGGATGCTCCCCACTGCAAGGTATCAGTCCCCGGATCGTGAAGGAAGATCATGCCCGCCTGGGCGCCAACCGCCTGCGTGGTCTGCTCCAGGATAAAGGTGAGCAGGCTATCCAGATCGAGTTCCCTGCTTGCCAGCGTGCCGATCCGACTTATTTCGATGAGCTCCTGCTGGTGCCGGGCGGTCCGATTCTCCGCCTGTACACGGGCGGTCACGTCCATGAAGATACCCGCACAACACCCCTCCTTGGGGCAGAAGAGGCGTGTCTCGTAGTACCGGTCCAACTCCCGGGAATACTCGCTGATCTGCTCCGGCTTGCCGGTAGCGGCCACCCGTCCGAACGCGTCTATCCAGAGTTTTTCGGTCTGCGGGAACAGCTCCAGGGCGGTGCGATCCAGGATATCCGCCGGCGCCATGCCGAGACGCGTCGCAAACTCCCGGTTGACCTCCACAAAGCGGTAATCCACCGCTGCACCGTCCTCGTCGCGGATGATCTCGTGAACCGCGAAGCCTTCGTTCATGTTATCGAAGAGGTCCTGCAGCCGCTCTTCCGATTCTCGCAGGGATTGCTCGGCTGTCTTGCGCTCGGTGATGTTATTCACCACCACGGTAAACTCATCGTCCCGGGTGGGAAAGACGCTCACTTCGGCCCAGGATTGGGTCGGAGCAAAGAAGAACTCCTGCCGGGAATCGGCACGGCCCGACAGGATCTCATCGTAAAGACGGATCACATCGTCCGCACCCGTGCCGGGAAAGAGATCCCGGATGGTACGGCCCGTAACGTCCCGGGCAGAAAGGCCGTTGTGTCGCTCAAAGGCACTGTTTACGCGGAGGTATTTGCAATCCCGGAGCTCTCCCGATTCATCACGAATGGCCCGGTGTACGCACAACCCGTTGATGGAATGGGTAAAGGTATCTCCCACGAAGCGCCGCGTATCAAAAAGACGGAACGCCATGCGGATGCAGGCGAGCAACACCGTTTTTCCGCTGTTTTTTACGATGTAGCCGTAGGACGTGATGCCCTCGGTCTGCTCGACGATCTCCGGTTCCGTGTGAGAGGAGAGAAAGACCAGCGGCAATTCCCGTTCCGCCAGGATGCGAGCCGCTGCGTCGGTGCCACGCATACCCCGCCCCAGATCGATATCCATCAGGATGAGATCTACCCCATGGCGGCTCTGTTTACCATCACAGGCGATCTCGACCGCGCTCTCGCCGGTGCCGGCGGTGATGACGGAGTACCCCGCCCGTTCCAGGGTCATCTTCTCCGCCATCGCGATCAGCGCTTCGTCTTCCACGAGGAGAATCGTTTGAGTGTCGGCTGCGCTTTGCATGGTGATATAGACTTTTTGTAAATCCAGGAACCTTTCCAGGAAACTATACGGTCGGCGCTTCGATAGTGCAAGCTTTTTCCTCTCACTTTTTTCTCTCACTGATCCCGGGAGTATGCGGAAAAGACTGATTAAATCGCACCTCGCAATCGCCAAAAAATTGTGAATTAATCGTTGACCTTTCCCTTAGGGCAATCCGTAGAATAACAGCATGTATTCGATTGGTGAGTTTTCAAGGATTAACAAGATTACCCCGAAGACGTTGCGGCACTACGACCGCATCGGTCTCCTCAAGCCGGCGAGGATCGACGAATGGACGGGGTACCGGTAC
>JAQIBO010000346.1 GCA_027859055.1 Spirochaeta sp. | reverse complement strand
CGCCGCTCCCGGTCTTACCGCCGACCGGCGCACGGCGGGACGGGCGGCGATCGGCACAACCGGTGCAACCGGGGCGATGCTTTTTGCGGAAACCCTGGAGCGCGCGGCGGTAGAGGTTGGTGTAGACTTCCTCGGTGGTTTTTCCGCCCTGGTTCACCGCGGCATAACCCCCGCGGACGAGCAGATCATCCGCGCACTGCCGGCAGCCCTCGCCCAGACTGAAAAGGTGTGCGGTTCCCTCAACGTGGCCACCTCGCGGTCGGGCATTAACATCGATGCGGTGCGGATGGCGGCGGGGGTGATGAAGGAAGCCGCCGATCGCACCGGAGACCGCGGCGGATTTGCCGCCAGCCGGTTTGTTGTCTTTGCCAACGCACCGGAGGACAACCCGTTCATGGCGGGGGCGTTCCACGGTCCGGGAAACGCCGATACGGTCGTCCACGTCGGTGTGAGCGGTCCGGGTGTGGTCCGCAACGCCGTCAGCAACCACCCCGAAGCACGCCTTGACGAGATCTCGGAGATCATTAAAAAGACCGCGTTTCAGATCACCCGGCTTGGCCAGCTTGTGGTGGACATGGCCGCGGACCGCCTGGGCGTGGAACGCGGTATCGTCGATCTCTCCCTGGCACCGACCCCCGCAGTGGGGGACAGCGTAGCGCGCATTCTTGAGGAGATGGGGCTTTCCTCGATCGGTGCCCCGGGCTCTACCGCGGCGCTGGCGCTGCTCAACAACGCGGTGAAAAAGGGCGGACTGATGGCCAGTTCCCGCGTCGGGGGCCTCTCCGGGAGCTTTTTGCCGGTGAGTGAAGACGAGGGGATGGCGGAGGCGGTGGAGCGGGGCGCCCTCACCCTGGAAAAACTCGAGGCGATGACGGCGATCTGTTCCGTCGGGCTGGATATGATCGCCGTTCCGGGTGACACATCCGTGGATACCCTGGCAGGGGTTATCGCGGACGAGATGGCGATCGGCGTGATGAACCACAAGACAACTGCAGCGCGTATCATCCCCGTTCCCGGTGGCGTCGCCGGCGACTGGGTGGAGTTTGGTGGACTCCTCGGCCGTGCGCCGATCATGCCGATTCAAGGCGCATCGTGTACCGGCTTCATCCGGCGTGGCGGCCTGATCCCCGCACCGGTGACCGGTTTCCGCAATTGAGAACTCCCGGAATCGAGTATTGTTTTGTGCAGATCCGATGAATTGGTGTATAATGGAAGGGAATTCCGACAGAAAATCGTGGAGACTATGATGAAGACGCACCGAAATCATCACCCCGTCCTTCTCGGGACGATCCTGATCACATTGTTCGCGGTTCCGACGCTTACCCTCACGGCCCAGAGCCTGCCCCGGGTCGGTATCGCCCCGTTGCAGAACAACTCCGACGATGCAAACTCCGACACCCTCGCAGCGGAGATTTCCCAGACGATCAACGTCAACCTCGATCTTCTTGGCGGATATGAGGTTGAGAATCTCTCCAGTCCCATTCGCAACACCAGCCCTGCGGACCTGGACTCCTTTGCCGCCCGCAACCGATACGACAACCTGATCTTCGGTTCGATCTCCCAACCGAACGCCCGGACCACCGAGTTCCGCGTTGCGATGTTTGACCGTGCCGAGGGCGCCGTCGTCTACGACAACACGTGGCAGATCACCTCGGTCTTTGAAATATTCGATACCGCGGACCGTATCGTGGAAGTGATGCTGGACCAGTTCTCCGACGAACGCCTCGCATTTGGCCGGCTGGCGGTTTCCAACCGTGGCACGCCGGGGGACTACCAGGTGTACGTCAACGACAACCTGCTCGGGGAAAATCTCACGCAGACGCGCATTCTTGCGGGCACCCACCAGATCCGGGTGGAACAGCAGCGGATGTTCGGCACGTTCGTCGTGACGGAGGAGCGTGTCACGATACCCGAGGATGGGCGGGGCCAGCTGCAGATCGCCGTTCCCGACTTTACCGACCAGGAAGCGGCGCGGATTCGCCGTTTTGAAGAACGAATCGTGATTCAGAGCAACCGTGACAAAGAGGACTACCGCTTTCCCCAGATCATTGACGAGTACATCCGGCTCTCCCGGGATCTGGAGAACGCGTCCTATTCCGAGGCCGTTTCGGAGCGCAAAACCGAGGTGGAAGGTGAGTTCAACGAGTTTGTCGCGTGGTATTCCGAACCGACCGTAATTGAGCGCGAGGTGGAGGTGCAACGCGGCGAGGACGGTGAACTGCGCCGGGTCGGCCCGGGCCGGCCCGTGGCGGAACCCGGCAGCGGTGGTGTCCTGTTCCGCTTCTCCCAGCCGATAAGCGACGGCTGAGGCTGACGGCACACACTCCAGACCACGCGGGCCGCTGGCCACCGGCAGCAGACCCGCCGGCACCAGCCCCCGCCTGGAAACGCACGCCTACAACCGCCCGGCCTCAATAATGCGCTGCAGAAACTGTCGCGTCCGGGGGTGTTGCGGCGCCGAGAAAAGCGCGTCCGGCTCGCCCTCCTCCAGGATCTTGCCGCCTTCCAGGAAACAGACCCGGTCGCCCACATCGCGGGCAAAACCCATCTCATGAGTGACGATCAGCATCGTCATGCCCTGTTCTTTCAGGTCCTTAATCACCTTCAGCACCCCGCCGATCAGCTCCGGGTCCAGCGCCGCGGTGACCTCATCAAGCATCAGCACATCCGGGTGCGTCGCCAGGGCGCGCACGATCGCAACCAGCTGCTGCTGTCCGCCGGAAAGCTGTTCCGGATACGATCGGGAGAAATCCTCAAGGCCGAAGAGCCCAAGCAAGCGGTGGGCGTCCGCTTCACTGTCCGCACGTCTCACGCCGTGGACCCGCCGCGGAGCGAGGGTGATATTGTCCAGCACGTTCATGTGGGGAAAGAGGTTGTACGCCTGAAAGACGATTCCGATCCGTTTATGAAGCCCGTTTCTCCCAAAGCTTTCATCGAAGATCGAAACACCGTCGAGCATGATAGATCCCGCATCAAACTGTACCAGGTCGTTGACGCACCGGAGCAGCGTCGATTTTCCGGAACCGGAGGCGCCAATCAGGCACACCACCTCGTGTTCATCCACGTTGAGACTGACGTCGTCGAGGACAAGGTTGTCTCCGTAGTACTTGGTCAGGCGATCGATCTGTATGCGATGCATGCTACTCTGTCCTCTGGAGGCGTCGTTCCCGGTCTTTCCGGGCGACGTAGTCGGTCAGGCGCGCCATCGGAATCGTGGCAACGAGAAAGAGCCCCGCCGCCGCGATCAGCGACGAATAGTTGAACGTCCGCGCCGTGTAGATCTGCGCCTCGCGAACCGCGTCGCGAACGCCGAGAACGCTCAACAGCGCCACGTCCTTCTGCAACGCCACCGCCAGGTTCAACAACGAGGGCACGACGTTCCGGATCGCCTGGGGAACAATAGCAAAGCGCAGCGTCTGCCCCTGGGAAAGACCCAGCGCCTTGGCCGCCGCCCTCTGCCCGTCGTGGACCGCGTCCATGCCGGAGCGATACACCTCCGCCGCGTACGCCGCGTAGGTGAGGATCATCGCCGTGGCACCCCAGAAGAGACTGCTCCGGGGAAGCCCCGGAATCTGCAAAGCGGGAATACCAAACCCGAAGAGCAGCACCATCAAGAGAGATGGCAAACCCCGCAGCAGGTCGATGTATACGATAGTGAACACCCGCAGCGGCGCAAACCACGGCCCGGTCAGAGAGCGAAATATCGCCAGGACCAGCGCCCAGATCGCGATCACCACCAGCGCAATAACCCAGACGGTCATGTTGATCGCAAAGCCCCCCAGCACCTTGGGGAACACCTCGATCATCGCATCCAGGTTGAAGAACTGCGCCTTGATACGCGGCCATTGCTCCGCGCTCACCACCACCCGGCGGATCAGCAGAAAGACGATCAGCACGCTGGCGGTGCTGATCACGTGGGGCAGGTATTTGTCGCGCGGGCGAATAACGCGCCCCGGCGGCGGGGCCGACGCGGGGCGCTGGGAACTCACTCGGTGATCTCCGGTATATCCGCGCCGCCGACGAGGTATTGCTGGTTCAGCTCCTCGATAACGCCGCGATCGATGATCGTCTGAAGCGAATCGTTAACCCACGGTACCATCGGGCTTCCTTTGGAAAAGACAAGACCGTGACCGAGATCCGACGGGTCTGACGGGAGAATCGCCGCAATCTCCGCCTCGGGGACCTGGACGGCAGTTGCGTACAGCGCGGTCGGAACCGCCTGAACCGTCCCATCGATCTGTTGCGCAAGAAGCGCCTGGAACGTCCCGATCTGGTCATCGTAGACCGCAACATCGTCAATACCGATCGTGTTTTCCAGGTAGTCCAGGTCGGTGGTGCCGATCGTGGCGCCCCACCGCGCCTCCCGCAGATCGTCAAACGACTGGGCGTTTGAAAGCCCGCTGCCCGCAAGGGCGATTACCGCTTTGTCCGGCTGGTAGTACACGGTAGAGAAATCGACAAACTCCTTGCGCGGCTCCGTCACCGAGTACTGCTGAATCGCAAAGTCATACGGCTTGGGTCCCGGGGCAATTCCCTGGTCAAACGTCTGCGTGACCCACACAACGTCGTCGTAGTCGAACCCCATCTCTTCCGCAAGCGCGTAAATGATACCGTTTTCAAAGCCCTCGCCCCCGGCGGGGTCGTTGTTGAGCATCCACGGTGGATACACGGGGTCACCGGTGGCCACGGTGAGTTTTCCCGGCGTGTACAGGCGCGGGTCATCCGGTGTGCGTTCCAGGGCAGCCGCAGTTTCCTGCGAACTGTCCGCCTCGCTCGCAGGGGCGGCGCTTTCCTCCGCCTGACCACCGGCGAACACCAAACCTCCGGTCACAACGGCGACCATCAGTACCGTCAGCAGAATCCGTCGAATCATCCCTTCCTCCTTGGGCATACGGCCGCACCGCGACCGTTCCGTTAATATGGAGTCAGGGTAGGTAATCCGAGTGGGGAGGTCAAGCTTTCAAGGGCGTTTCGGGGACGGTTCAGAAGTGGTATCCCGCGCCAACTCCGACGGTGAACGAACGGTAATACTGGTCGTAGTTGTCGTACCAGGAGCCGGTCAGATTCTGATCGTAGACCAGACGAACGTCACCCACCCAGTCGCTGCTGCCAAGCCGGAAATAGGTGCCCGTTGTCCCGCGGACAAACGCCTGAATCGGGTGTTGCGTTTCGTCGCCACTGGGGTGACCCACGTCTTGACCGTCAAATTCCGATTGCGGCTCACCGAGGAGGAGTGAGACGCCAAACCCGCCGCCAAAGTACCAGAATATGCGGTCACCACCGCCACCAAGCAGGAACTCCGCAGGGAGCTCCAAAATATGCGCCCGGAAAAGGTATTCGCGCCGATCAACCCCGCCCGACGGGTCAAGGATATCCACGGTCGTTTCGCGCCAGGCATATCCAAGACCCGTCCGGAGCCCCCATACCCACCACGGCGCCACGTCCGGCCGCGCCTGGCTGAAAAACGCATAGGAAAGTCCGATAGTGCCACTGGTGCCGCGTTCATCCCTCGCATCTACCGAGTCGAGCGAATCGTTCCAGTCGGACCCGTCAAACTGGACCCAGGCGAGCCCGCCGTAAAGCGTTGCAAAACTACCGTCACCGAGGAACTCGCCACGCTCGCGGGGTGCGGCGCCGGGGTCGGCGTTTTCTCCGCCGTCACCAAGCTGTCCGCTGAGATCGCCAATTTCCACCCGAATCCATTGCAAGTTGTAATCCGGATTCGGCTCTTCCTCGATCGCGTCGATATTCTCGTAGGCGATAACAAACGTGGTGCCGCCGTAAATTTCAATCTTCACGTAGCGGTCGATGAAGTTTTCGATGATTTTACCGCGCAGAACCGACCCGTCGGAAATGTACACGACGTCCAGGTTCTCCCGCTCCGGAAACACCTGTGCAAACGCAAGCGTGCCGCACAGCCCCAGCATCACCACTGTCAGGACAAACCGTCGTACCATCGTTATATCCTCCATCTCCGGTCAAAACCGGTATCCCACGCCCAGGGCGAAGTCTATCGCGTTGTGATACACCTCGCGGTTACTGTCCCAGGGAATCAGCAGGCGCTCGTAGGCAACCCGCAGATCCGCTTCCCAGGAGCGCCCTAACCGGAACACCGCGTTCAGGGACGCCGTTGCGATAATACTGACGCTGGTGTCCGTGTCATACGTGTCTGTTTCATCGAACTCGCCGGTTCCCTTGAAGTTGGCCTCATAGTCCGGGCCGTAGGTCAGGACCGCCACGCCGGGCCCAAATCCGCCGTAGAGGGCAAAACGCTCGCCCGCCCCGCCGATCAGCACCTCAAGGGGAATGTTCGCCACATCCGTCCATTCCTCGTACTCCAGATCGCCAACCCCAAACGGGTCCTCTGCAAAGAACGCACCTTCCCGTTGTTGATAACCGACGCCGCCGCGAAACCCCAGCATCCACATCGTATCAGCAAAGGCCGCCGGCTGACCCGTGGCACGAACCGACAGCCCGAAGCCCATATTCAGAGCCGTCCCTTGCTCGGCGTTGTCGGTAAGCGCATCGTCCCAGTCGGGTCCGCTGAACCACCCGGGCCCGGCAGCCACATACACCCCTAAGGTAACCCCGCCGTCGCGGAGACTCGGGAGATCGGTTTCCGTAGAGGCTGTACGCTGCTCCTCACCGGCGCGAATCGCCGCAAGGTCTACCTTTATCCACGTGGGCGCGTAGTCCGGGTTGGGCTGCTCTTCAATTGATTCGATCTGCGGAAAACCGAGGACAAAAACGGATCCGCCGTACAGCTCGATCTCCACGTAGCGGTCAGGCACCGTTTCGGTAATGAGACCTTTCAGGATGGTGCCGTCGGTGAGGGTCACGACGTCCAGCATCTCGTGGCGGGGATACACCTGGGAAAACAGAGCGGGCACGACACACAGTAACAGGAGAAGGGCGCTCAACGCAATTAATCGTGCTCGTTGTGGTGCTATCATCCCGCCCTCCTGAACGTTTCGCTCTAGTATAGGCTCGTCCCGACGAGGTGTCAATTTGAAGCGATGGCAACCCGATTGCGTCCCTCGGTTTTGGCACGGTACAGCGCCGCATCGGCCTGTTCCAACAGGTGGGACGGGACCGCGTCCCGGTCGGGCACGGTGGCTGCCACGCCGAAACTCGCGGTTACCACCGCGGCGACGTCGGAACTCTCGTGAGTGATCCCGCGCTCCATGATCCGCTGCCGCAACGTCTCGGCGATCGTTGTCGCGGTCTCGTTGTCCGTCTCGGGAAGCAACAGAACAAACTCTTCCCCGCCGTACCGGGCGACGATATCGGTTTTTCTGCGGACTGCGCCGGCGTAAATTGCAGATACCTCTTTCAGGCACTCGTCACCGCGCAGATGGCCATAGGTGTCGTTGTACGGCTTGAACAAATCGATATCGGTCATGATTACCGCAAGAGAAACGCCGTTTCGTTGCGCCCGGTGCCACTCCCGTTGAAAAGCGTCGTCAAAGTGGCGCCGGTTGGCCAGTCCGGTGAGCCCATCCGTTCGCGACATCGCCTCAAGACGACGATTCGCGTCGGCCAGCTCGGCGGTCCGCGTCACGATCCGCTCTTCCAGGGTGTGGTTCAGCTCCTGAATCGTCGAGGCCTGCTCCTGGGTCCGCTGGTAAAGCGTGTGAATTCGCCACGCCAGAAAATACGCCTGCAGCAACAGAAACAGCAGAATACCCACCGACAGCAGTTCCGGCGTCGTGATGAATCCGATTTCCCGAAGATAGTCGTTGGCACCGGCCAGCAGGACAAGCACTGCGACGGTGAGGACCACCGCCGTCCCCTGGGGTGAATCAAACACACGCCGCCGAACAACGGTCACCATCACCGCCACCGCCAGAAGCAGGATAACGGCGATCCCGTACTGAAACGCGGCGTCGTACACCCGCACCGGGAATACGGCGATTATCAGCGCCGACAGTGCCGCAATCCAGCCGGCAACCCGGCCAAGATAGCCAAGCAACGGGTCCGACGAAAGGGACCGGAGGTACAGCACGATGAGCGGAAGCAGCAGAAACGTCGGGGCGTATCCGATCTTCATCATCAGCTCCGGCGGAATCAGCGGCCACAGCCGGACAATCAGACGCTCCCCGGTAATACCCAGCCGCATCGCCGCAAGAAGTGCGATGACCGCAAAGTACCCGAGCGCGGTTTCCCGAGGGTACAACACGAAAATGACCAGGTGGTAAAACGCGAGAAACAGGAGACTGCCGAAAATGAGCGCGTCCCGCGTCACCGAGTTCAACGAAAAGCGGGCGATCTCATCGGCGCGCCCCACGTACAGCCTGTTGAGGCGCATCCGCCGGTGGTGAAAGTTGGCCACCTCAATGGCGATCTCAGCACGCCCGTCCGGCGCCGTAAAGAAGAGTTCCAAAGGCTGGTACCGTTCCTGATACGGGTCTACGGACCCGGCGCCGCCGATCTCCTGCCCGTTTACCAGCACGCGGTTCGCCGAGGCCAAATAGGGAATTTTGAGCGCCCAGAATGCAGAGCTTTCGGGTAGCAAAATCGTCAGTTCCAGGAGACCGTGCCCGCGCGATCGTTCCGGCGGAAGCGAAACGGGAAGCTTCAGAACGGTCGGTTCGCGGGAACTGGAAGCGTCCCGAGCGGCGGTATCGCCGGCCTCACCGGCGGTGTCCGCGGTGAGAACGTCGCCCGCGAACGCGTCGCGCGTCCAACGCCACTCCCCATCCAGCGCGATCGGCCCGGTGTGTTCCGCCAGAACGCCACGCAAATCGATCGCTCCGTCCTGTGCGACAGGCTGCTCCCCCGGCGGCCGCGCCGGCAGGCCGCTGCATCCAAGAACGAGAAACGCAGCTATACCTGCAAAAAGCCCGGGAAACAGGCTGTTCAGTGCCACAACACTAATTGTATCGGCATGTATAGTTCAGATCTATTGGACAGCCGGGCGAAAACAGTTCGCGGAATGATAGCGGCTTACGGGTCCCTTCCCGCGGCGGTCAACAATTTTCATAACAGGATGTAAATTCGTGTAAAATTTGCTTGACCCCGCCCTGTGTTGGCGGTACTATCCCTTAAAAATGGGAGAAAAAGTTCGTATTTCCGATATAGCACAACGAGCCGGCGTCAGCATTGCCACGGTGAGCCGCGTTCTGAATGAGCCGGACAGAGTCCGGGCGGGAACGCGGGATCAGGTCTACGCCGTAATGCGCGCCCTGAAGTACGTCCCTCCAACCGTACACCGGGACCCGGAAACACTGAGTAACATCATCGGGGTGTTTGCGCCAAATCTGTTCCTGGACTCGTTAACGGAACTTGTCAGGGCGGTTGAGGCGGAACTCACCGAGACCACCTTCGACATCCTCCTGGTTAACATGCGGGGCAACCGGAATTTCGCCGGATTCATTCAGACCAACCCCCATATTCTCAAAAAAGTCGATGCGGCGATCGTCTTCTCCGCGGATGTCTCGGCGGACGCGGTGGACTACATGAAAAGCGCCGACGTCCCGCTTGTCCTGCTGCAGGCGCGGTGCAAACTGGTCCGATCGGTAAGCAACAACAACTTCCTCGGCGGTCAGGACGCGGCGACGCATTTGCTTGAGTGCGGGTACCGCCGGATCGCCTTTGTCGGATGGGAACCGTGGGATGACCACGTTGCCGACCGCCTCGCCGGATTCCGATCAACCCTGACACGTTTTGGTATCCCCTTCCACGATGAAGATATCGCGTATGGCGCCCTTTCCGCGGACGGTGGGTATACGGCCACAGCCCGTCTTCTCGAGAAGAATCAACCTGATGCGGTCTTTTACGCCTGTGACATGATGGCCGTGGGTGGGCTCAAACAGTTCCGCGAACGGGGCGTCGCCGTTCCGGACGCGGTCGGTGTGATGGGGTTTGACGATCTGTCAATCGCCGGTGCGATCGGACTTACCACGATGCGCCAGTACTTCTCCAAAAAAGCACAGATGATAGTTGAATACCTTGTCGGCCGTCTCTCCGGAGATATCCGAACCGATCAACCCGAGGAACTGCAGATTTCGCCGGGGCTTGTGGTCCGAGACACAACACGTCCGGTATCCGATCGAAAACCATTGCCGCCGAGGGCGGCAGAAAAAAGGTAAGGAGGTGCGTATGCGCACGGTTATGACATGGAGCATCCTGCTGTTAATGGTGGGAGCGTTCGCTTTTGCTGGCGGTAACCAGGAAGCCGCCCCCGACCCCGCCGCTGGTGCGGATGAGGTCGTGGAGGCGCAGGGGCCGGTGGAGATCGAGTTCTGGACCACCCAGACGCAATCGGATCGTCAGGCAACGATCCAGGTGTTGGTGGACACGTTTGAGGCACTCAACCCGGATATCACGATCAACGTGATCCCCGTCGACGAGAACGATATGTCGACGCAGGTAGCAGCAGCTGCTGCTGCGGGAACACTTCCTGCACTGGGTGAATTCGGCGCGGAAACCGCGGTGGCCCTGGGAGCGGAAGGTGTGATCGACGTTGATGCAAACACCGACTTGATCAACTCTCTCGGGGCAAATCGCTTCTACCAGGGAGCCCTCCGGATGGTCGGCGACGGCGAGGGAGCCTACTACGCCGTACCGTTTCACGGCTGGATCCAGGGTATCTGGTACCGCGCAGACTGGTTTGAGGAAGCTGGTCTGGATGTACCCCGTACGTGGGATGAGATCCTCGAGGCGGCGGAATACTTCTACCGGCCCCGGGACAATCAGTACGGAATTCTCGTGGGAACGACCGCCGAGGCGTTCACCGAACAGGTGTTCACCCAGTTTGCCCGGTCCAACGGTGCGGCCCTGTTTGACCGCGACGGAAACCTGATTTTCGACTCCCCGGAGATGCGCGAAGCGATCGAGTATTATGCGGAGCTCGCCCAGTATAACCCTCCGGGACCGCAGACGTGGCGCGCCCGGGATTACTATCTCCAGGAAAAGATGGCGATGTTCTTCTACAGCACCTATATCATGGACGACCTCGCGATTGAAGACGCTGCAGCGGGAAGCCTGACGAATGAAAACTTCGCCGACCTTGAAGGCGCTTCGTTTGATCCTGAACTGGTTGAGAATACCCGTCTTTCCCCGATCATCACCAATACCCAGGACGCGGGATACGGAGTTATCGTCTCCCTGTCACTCTTTGACCAGGGTGACGCCGCCAAGACCGCTGCGGCGCAGAAGTTCATGCAGTACCTGTATACCCCCAACGCCTACGTGACCTACCTGCACATGGCGCCTGGCGGCATGAACCCGGTCATGCCCGAGGTTGCGTCGAATCCGCGCTTCCTCAACGATCCCGCCGGCGTGTACAAGAACTACGGCGGTGAGAAGATGGAAGAGATCACCAGTGGCCTGGAGAGCATCGAGTCCTTCGGTATCGTTGACGGAAAACGAATCGAAGCGGCCAGTGTTATCTTCGAGCGCCAGATCATTCCGCAGATGCTCTATGCGATCACCCAGGAGGGTGAGGACATAGACAGCGCAATGGCGGAAGCAGAAGCGCAGATGGTGGAAATTCTCGAGGACATGTAATCGCGGCGGTGTGACGATTGCGCCGGTGCTCCCGCCCGTTGCGGCGGTGAGTACCGGCGCTCCATTTCCCCCGGGGGTATTCATGACAACAATGCAAACGACGGTCCGGACGCTCTCTCCCAAACAACAGGAGGCGCGGCTTGGCTGGTATCTGGTCGCACCGGCGATTCTCATCATCGGCGGGCTGATACTCTATCCGATCGTGTACAACGTATACCTGAGCTTTTTTGACGTCAGCCTCTCCGGAGACAACGTGTTCACCGGTATACGCAACCACGAACGCGTCCTGACCGACCCGCGCTTCTGGAACGCCGTGTGGACGACGGTGATCTACGTCACCTTTTCCGTACTCGGTACGGTGGTGGTCGGGGTTATCGTGGCCCTGGCGATGAACCGCGAATTTCCATTGCGGTGGTTGGTACGCAGTCTCATTCTGCTGCCCTACGTGGCTCCGGTCATCGCAACAGTTTTTGCGTGGCAGTTCTTTTTTGACCCGGTGAACGGGCTTTTTGTTCACGTTCTGGTCGAGGTACTTGGCGTTGTAGAGGATCGCTTCAATCTTATCGGTAGCCCCCGTACCGCTGTGATCGTCGCGATCGTCTTCAGCATCTGGAAGAATTTTCCTTTCGCCTACCTCATGATACTCAGCCGGCTCCAGGCGATAGACGAAACACTCTACGAAGCGGCCGAACTGGACGGGTGTAACTCCTGGACAAAATTCCGGTACGTCACCCTTCCCGAGCTCTACTTCATACTCGGTTCGCTGATTCTTCTGCGCATCATCTGGAATTTCAACAAGTTTGAAGAGGTGTACCTCATAACCGACAACGTTCGGGTCCTTTCCATCTACACCTATCTCACCGCGTTTACCGGCGCTCTTGATCTGGGCCGCGGGGCGACGCTGGCGGTGATTCAGTTCCTGTTGCTGCTGGGATTCATCCTCTACTACGTAAAGAAGGTGCTCAAATGGTAGTCAAATCACGCACCCCCCTTCGAGACATCGGGTTTTTTCTTTTGATTGTCGCGATTGTGGTGTTTGCGCTTTTTCCGTTTGTCCAGATGCTGTCGACCAGCCTCAAGTATCCCCGGGACTGGGGCAATCCGTCGCTGATTCCGGAGCGGATCAACACCTCGGCGTACAAGGAACTCCTGGGGCTTGGCCGGCCTGAGCCGGATATGGCAGCGGTTCCCGAGTCGGTCCGGAACCTTTTGGCCGAATCGGACATCACCGATGAACAACGGGCGCAAATCCTCGCCCAGTACGTCGACACCGGCAACGTCTTTCCCTTCCCTCGTTATTTCCGGAACTCTCTTATCCTTTCGTCAATCGCAGCGCTCCTGTCCGTTTCGGTCGCGATTTTCGGCGCGTACTCATTCAGCCGTCTGGAATACAAGGGGCGTGGCTACGTCCAGCGAGGCGTGCTGATGGTGTACATGTTCGGGGGGATCCTGTTGCTGATTCCCCTCTACAAAGTCGCCGTCGGGATCGGGCTCTTGTCCACCCCGACGGGGACGTTTACCGCGCTGCTTATCGTCTATATGGTGCAAACGCTTCCGGTGTCGCTGTATATGCTCGGTAATTACTTCCGGACGATACCCTTTTCTAT
>JAQIBO010000300.1 GCA_027859055.1 Spirochaeta sp. | reverse complement strand
GCTGCCAGGCAGCGACGACCGCGGCGGTATCCTCTACGGCGGTGAGGTGCAACGGCGGGGCTGCGGCGGGATCCGCGCCCCCGCTCGGTGCGGAGGGGGCGCCCCGCCCCAGGAGGCGGAAGAGCGACCCGGGACCAACTGTCGCGGGGTTGGCCGAGAGGTGCGCTGCGCCGGCCGCTCGGCCGGTTGCTTCGTCCGCCCGCGTTGCCGCGCTCAGTCCCCGCAATACCGGTCCAATATCCAGATCAGTCATCGTTATACCCCCAGCCGCGACTTTCGCGCGATCTCTGTGCCGCTCTGCTTCGTCGTCGGCGTATGCCCCGGTAGCGGCACGATCCGTTCGTGAATCGCGTCGATTATCCACTGCGCCTGGGGAAAGAAACTGTCTTCCATCTCCTTACCGGGAGTTATCCAGTTACGGCTTCCCACCACCACCGGCGGCGCGTCCAGCTCGTCGAAGGCGACTTGCGAGACGTTACCGGCTACCGTATGGAGGAAACTTCCGCGCTCCACCGCGTCGCTCGCCAGGACCAGGCGTCCCGTCTTGCGCACCGACTCGATGATCGGCTCCAGGTTGAGGGGCGTGATAAACCGGGCGTCGATCACCTCGGCGCTCATTCCGTACCGTTCCTGCAGCGTTTCCGCCGCCTCTATCGCGCGGTAGAGCGTCGCCCCGATCGTCACGATCGTCACATCGTCACCGCTTCGCTTGACCTCCGGTTCGCCTTCCGGGATTTCGTAGTATCCTTCGGGAACGCCCTCCGAGTGGAAGAGTTCGCCGATGTCGTAGATCCGCTGACTCTCAAAAAATACCACCGGATCGCTTCCACGGAGTGCCAGGTTGAGCATCCCCTTCGCGTCGTAGGGTGTCGCCGGGAAGTACACTTTCAATCCCGGTATGTGGGCAACCATACTTGTCCAGTCCTGGCTGTGCTGTGCGCCGTATTTGCTTCCGACGGACACGCGCAGAACCAGCGGCATCTTCAGCACGCCGGCACTCATCGATTGCCACTTGGCCATCTGATTGAAGATTTCGTCGCCGGCGCGTCCCATGAAGTCGTTGTACATCAGCTCCACAACCGCCCGTCCGCCGGCGAGGGCGTACCCGACGCCGGTCCCGACGATCGCGCCTTCGGATATGGAGGAGTTGAAGAGGCGGTGGTAGGGAAGCAGCTCCGTAAGACCGCGGTACACCGCAAAGGCGCCGCCCCAGTCACGGTTTTCCTCGCCATAGGCGACCATCGTGGGATCGATCGTGAAGCGGTGGGCCATCGCCTCAAAGAGGGCGTCCCGAAGGGCGAACAGTTTCAGCTTCGACACGGGCTTTCCGTTTTCATCGAGACCGAAGCGCTGCTTCCGGGCGATCTGTTTGACCCGCTCGTTGTTTTCAAGCGATTGAAGCAACTCCGGTTCCCGTTCGTCACAGCGCTCGGTCGGCGTGTTGCTGAACATATACCCCTCGATCAGTTCGGCGTCCATGTAGGGGCTGATCGATTCGTCCACCACGAGGCGCAACGTAGAAACGATCTTCTCCTTACTCTGAGCCTCGTAGCGGTCCAGCGTCGCTTTGTCGGCGATCTTATGTTCGACAAGGTAGGCGCGATAGCTCTGGATCGCATCGTTCTCCTGCCAGGCATCCACCTCTTCCTTGGTCCGGTAGCTTGAGGCGTCGGAGGGGGAGTGGCCGCTGTAACGATAGGTGACCGTGTCCAGGAGGACCGGCCCCTTTCCGGCTTGGAGGATCTTCTTTTTGCGATCAATCGCGTCGGCGACGGCGAGGGGGTTATACCCGTCAATCCGTTCGGCGTGCATATTTTCCGGGTTGACCCCCGCTCCCATACGGGCCAGCACGTTGAATCCCATCGTTTCACCGACCGGTTGACCGCCCATTCCGTAAAAGTTGTTGAGGAAGTTGAAGATCACCGGCGGCGCGCCACCGATATCCTCTGGCCAGAGCGTCCGGTACTGGTCCATCGCGGCGATCATCATCGCCTCCCACACGGGGCCACACCCCGCCGAGGCGTCGCCGATATTGGCAAGTACGATACCGGGCTTGCGATTGATCCGTTTGTAAAGTGCCGCTCCAGCGGCGATATCAGCGCTGCCGCCGACGATCGCGTTGTTGGGCATCGAACCGAACGGCGCGAAGAACGCGTGCATCGAGCCGCCGAGCCCACGGTTGAACCCGGTCTCTCGCGCAAATATTTCCGCGAGCGTCCCGTAGAGGACGAAATCCTCGGCGAACGAGACGGCGTCACCGTCATCACCGGCTTCCCGGCGCGCCCGTTCAACGATGCGATACGAGGCACCGCCAAGGTACGACTCCATCGCCGCGGTGAGGTCGGTCTCGCTCAAACGGGTGATCGCCGCAAACGACTTCGCCAGGATCTCGCCGTGGCTCCGATGGCTTCCAAAGACGAGGTCCTCGACATCGAGGTTCATGCTCAGGCCGACGACGGCGCTTTCCTGTCCGATGGAAAGGTGCGCCGGTCCGCCGTGGTTGTACTCGATTCCCTCGTAGCTTCCGTTCATTTTGATGCTGTTGAGCATCGACTCAAACTCACGAATCAGGAGCATATCGTAGTACGCGCGAAGCAGACGGTCCGTTCCGTAGCGTTTGATCTCCGCCTTCGCGTCGGGTTTGTATTGGTTGACCGGGATCGGATCTATTTCGATCGTCTGTGCTTTACGTACGTCTTCCGGCTTTATCGATAGCGTTTTCGGCATGGTATTCCTCCGTGGTATCCGGCGCTCATTGCGCCAGGGTTAATTCAAACGTCGCGATGCTCCGGGCGACTTCCGCGAGAAAGCGTGCCCCCGGCGCCCCGTCGACGGCGCGGTGATCGATTGTCAGAGACAATCCGATTTGCGGCACCACCTCTCCGTCCTCATTGTAGCCGGGCACCGGCGCGCCTACACCAAGAATCCCGACTTGCGGGGTGTTAAGCACCGGCGTGAACCACTCGATTCCCAGACCACCCAGATTGGTGACGGTAAAGGTTGCGGCGGCCAGGTCTTCCCCGGTTGCGCGCCCGGCAAGCGCCCGTTCGCCAAGCGCACCGGTTTCTTCCGTTAACGCGGTAAGGCTCTTCGCGTCCGCCCGGCGGATCGTCGGCACAAGCAGGCCTTTCGGCGTGTCGACGGCAAAACCGAGATCAACGCCCGCGAAGCGCCTGATCGTCTCGCCGAGAAAATGGGCGTTCATCTCGGGAAACCGCGGCAGCACCCGGGATACGGCAAAAAGCACCATGTGGTTTATCGTGATGTTGGGTAGCCCGTCGGTCCGACCGGCAGCTTCAGCGCGGCGCCGCTCCTCTTTTACCCGAGCCCGGTACGCCTGCACCGCGCGCGCGTCGGCCCGGCGCTGGAGCGTCAACTGCGCAGATTCCTGGAGACTGGCGTGCATCCGCGTCGCGATCGTCTTGCGCACACCGGCGACGGCGATGTCGGTGTAGCTACCGTGGACCGCCGAAGAGTCGGCAGCGGGGGCTCCTGCCGTCTCGGTTCCACGCGCCTCCCCGGCTCCGCGTTCCGCCGCGGCGAGTACGTCCCGGTCGATAACACGGCCGCCAGGCCCGCTTCCGTCAAGCGCGCCTGGATCGATACCAAGCGCCTCCGCGCGTTTCCGTGCCCGGGGGCTCACACGGACCTCACCGGTTGCAAACGACCGGACAACGCCGGCCCCCGCGCTTTCGGGCGTTTCGCGCGTTCCCGCAGGCTCCGTAGCCGGTTCAGCCCCGGTTGCGGTCGCTTGCGGGCCGGAGCTTGCGGTTACATCGTCCGACTCGCCCGGTTCACCGACGACAAGAAGCGGATCTTTCACCGGGACCTCATCGCCCTCTTCCGCCAGGCGCCGAAGCACGGTGCCGCCGGCGGTCGCTTCAACCTCCATCGTCGCTTTGTCTGTCTCTATTTCGCAAATGATGTCGCCCTCTGCAACGGTGTCACCCTCTGACACGCGCCACGAGAGAACGATACAACTTTCTACGCTGTTGCCCGCCTGGGGCATAACGATCGTTTCAGCCATCACGTCTCCTTTCCAGGTATCAAAACCTGTCGTACTTTCACTCCGTGCTCGGTGAGTTCTTCGATCGCCGAGGCGGGGATATCAGAATCGGTCAATAACGTATCGACGTCTCGCAACGGAAGCACGTGCACAAACCCGAGACGGCCGTACTTTGAACTGTCGGCGACGGCGATCGTCTCCCGGGCCTGAGAGACCATGCAACGGACGATTTCCGCGCCTTCCACCAGATGGGTGGTAAAGCCGGCGTCCACGGTAAACCCGTCAGTGCCGACGAAGGCGCGGCGGACATGGAACCGTTTCAGATCTTCCACTGCGAGGGGGCCGACGAGACTTTCCGTCGCCGGGCGGTACTCTCCGCCGATGACGGTGACACGAACGCCCGGATTCCCCCGCAGGTACGACAACGCCAGGGTGTTGTTTGTCACGACCATGACGTCACGCTTGCCGAGGAGATACCGCGCCACCAGGGCGGTGGTGGTGCCCGCCTCAATCATGATCGTGTCTCCATCTTCCACCTGCTCCGCCGCGGCTTTCGCGATCGCCCGTTTCCGCTCGGCGTGTGCGTTCTGGCGCTCCAGGACGTGGGGGTGGTAGGTAGTGACGGCACCACCGTGGACGCGAATGAGGTATCCCTTTTCTTCCAGGGCGTTGAGGTAGGAGCGAACGCTGACCTGCGAAACCTCGAGACGTTCCGCGAGTGCGCCGACACCGACAGAAGGGTCATCAGCGAGGATGGAGAGGATGCCGCGTTCGCGTTCCGTCACGTTGGGTGTCATGATATGGGGATATCATAATTTATATGAAAATCAAACGCAAGCGAATCGAAAGCATTTCTGCACGTCCTCGCAGTCGCGCCGGCACCGCCTCACCCGAGGGTTGGATTGAACGCGAAATAGAGCACAAAGACCTCCAACGAAACCACGGTGTAGACCGACAGCACGTTGTTGGCGTAGACACGTTCGTCCACCTGATCGGGCCGCATGAACAACGGAACGATATACGGCGGTGGCAGCACAAAGAAGGTGAACACCGCCGCTTCAAACGCCGGGTCCAGCCCAAGCAGATCACCAACGACGAAGCGGGCGGAGAAAAACGCAAGTGGAATCAACACGACGAGCCGCGCGATGATCACCCCGGCGGCGTCCTTTACTCCCCGCAGGGACAATCTCATTCCGTACCCGATGATAATCAGAATCACCGGTATCAGAAGATCACCGAGGTATCCCAGCGTCTCGATCAACGCACCGCCGACCGAAGAAGCGATAATCACATTCCCCAGTCCCACAAGGTTCAAAATCAGAGCCAGGACGATCGCGATAATAAGCGGCGACGATACAAATCCTTTCATCGTAGCGCCGAAGCTGCTCACCCCGTCGCGTTTTGCAGTAAGGATCGTCGCAAAGACGAACCAGATAAACAGTTCGTGGCTCAAATCGACGATCGCGATGTACCCGACGTTGGACAACCCGTAGGCGGTGCCGAAGAGGGTGATCCCCACCATTCCGAATTCGAACCCGGTGGTGAGAAATGGAAAGTAGTCGTGGGGAATCGAAAAGACGCGCCGAAGCAGGTACCCGTAGCCGAACAACACGACGCACACCACAAGTATCGTGGCAAAGAGGCCAAGAAAGGCAGATTCAAGCTCCATCTGGAGAAACGTCACAAAAAGGACCGCCGGAAGCGCGACGTTTACCACCAGCCCTTTGATCGCATCAATGGCCCCTTCGCTCAGGATCGATCGCCGGCGAATGATGTTCCCGACGGCAATGATGAGCACGATCGGCAGCACTTTCACGATGATAGCGGTGATTTGAGAGACGATAACAAGCTCCTTTCATGCGAAAAAATGGCCGCAACCGGGGGTGCGGCCTGCCCGCGCCCGAGGGCGCGGTCTACCGTATCAACGTAGCACGGATCAATTAATCGTACAGCAACTGTGCGATATCCGGCTCATCCATGTTGTCGGCGTTGTAAAATACCGCACCGGTATCTACATCGGAGACTGACTCGCCGTTGGCGGCCTTAACGGCCAGCTCAACCGCCAGATATCCGATCATGTAGGGGTTCTGGGAGACCGATCCCAGAAAATAACCCTGGCGAACGGCGTTTTTCTGCGCCTCACCGGCGTCAAACCCGATCACCTGCAGGCCGTCGTAGTCCGAAGCGAGCTGCGCACCGTCGTTGGTGGCTGCCAGAATGGCAACTGCACTACCCTCGTTGGAGGCAAAAAGACCGAGAATGTTGTCATCCTCGACGCGGTTCAGCAGCGCGTTGGCCGAAGCGACCACGTCCTGCGTGCGCGGAGAGGCGGGCACCACCATGTCGATAATCACCGCCGGATTGCTTGCCTGCGGTCCTTCGACGTAGGCCGGGTTTCCGGTAACGAGGATATCGCTCTCGGAGAGGCCCGCTTCAGACTGCAGCAGCTCGACCATGCGGTCGCGGAAACCGAAGCCACGGAACGTGACCGACGCGCTGGTGGCGTCCTTGCTCAGAACCACAAACGTGACCGGATCATTCGAGGTCGCGTCAGCTACCTCATCGGCAACTACGGCGAACATCTCTTCAGCGGCAAGTCCCGCGGCGGCGGCGTTGTCGGTCGACGCGGTAGCGTAGATCGACCCGGCCGGAGCGTTCGGAACGCCCGAGTCAAAACCGATGATCGGAATCTCACGGCGAACAGCTTCGTTCAGTTGGTCCATGACCGACTGGGTGTCCAGAGCCGCGAGAGCGATCGCATCAGGGGCCTTCGCCATTGCGTTCTGAAGCATCTGCACCTGGTCCTGTATGTCCGCTTCCGATGCGGGCCCCTCAAAGGTGATCTCGACACCGTATTCGGCCGCCGCATCCTCTGATCCGGCTTTTACCGTCTGCCAGAACTGGTGCTGAAGACCTTTGGAAATGACGGGTACATACATCTCGCCGTCGTCGCCCTCTGCCTGGCCGGACGCGAAGAGCGGTGCGCCGACAACGACCATCATCACGATGGCCAGGGACAAGATAAGAATCTTTGATACCTTCATATCAACCTCCTCAAAATTTTCCTCCGGGAACGACGTTCCCGTTTGCTTACTACTTTGTCACGAGTCGGAATCGGACCGCTCATGGCGCTGCGACTCGTGGAACTGCCGGTCTGCCTCGCGTTCCTCCTGTCGCAAACGCGCCTTCTCGGCTTTTTCTTCGGTTTTCATCCGTCGGTAGGTCGTCTTCATTTCCGCCTTCAACGCGCGGGCCTCGTCGGCTTTCCCGGACGCCTTCAACTCACGAATTCTGCCAAGCGCCTGTTCCCGGTACTCGTCCGCCTGCGTGAGATAACGCACCTCCGACGCCTTCTTCATCCGGTACATGTCCAGGAGAACCGCACCGATAACCACCACGCCGGTGAAGAACGTCTGATAGTGACTTTGAAGGTCCATAGCGGGGAGTCCGACGCTGAGCACCGACATGATCAGCACACCGATCAGCGTGCCGAAGACGCTCCCGACACCACCGGCAAGGGAGGTTCCACCGATAACCGCACCGGCGATTGCAAACAGCTCAAACCCCTGCCCCGCTGCGGGAAGCACGGTGGTGTAGATCGCCGCATAGGATATTCCACCGATACCGGCGCAGGCGCCCGCCACAACGTAGGCCATCATTTCCCAGTGGCGGACGTTGACCCCGGACAGACGGGCGGCTTCCTTGTTGCTGCCGATCGCGTAAATGTACCTGCCCATCTTGGTCTTGTTGAGAATGATATGGGAGACAACGACGACCGCAATAAGCAGAATCGCCCCCGTGGGGATCGTGGTCCCCTCCTCGCTGATGTATTTGAAGAAATTCTTGTACCAGCCGTCCTCCACCGCGCGCGTCGGAAAGGTGGCGCTCTGCACGTTTGAAACGATGGATCCGACGCCCATGGTGATCATCATCGTACCCAGAGTGACGATGAACGGCGGCATTTTCAGTCGGGAAATCATGATCCCGTTGAAAAACCCGAAGGCGATTCCCACAACAATGATCAGAACCAGGCTCAGCCCGATCGACCAGCCCCACGTTTTGTACGCCGTCCCCCCGATAATCGCCGCCGCCATCATGACCGTACCGACGGAAAGGTCGATACCACCGGTAATGATAACAAACGTCACGCCGACTGATATGAACCCGATGTAATAGGCTGCATCGATGATGTTCACCAGCGAGGGGTACGAAAAAAAGTTTCGTCCGAAGATTCCAAAAAAGATGTACAAAATGACCAACGCCGCCGGAGCAAGAAGCCATTTGAGTCCGTTCTCTTTGAAGTTTTCCCACCGTGTTTTTTCAGATATTGATGCCATCCGTCTTCAGCTCCGTATTAAAGTCTCTTGTGTTCGCATCGTTGCGTATTCCATGATCCGATCCTGGCTCGCCTCCCCGATCGCGAGCTCCCCGGTTATCCGCCCCTCGCACATCACGACGATGCGGTCGCTCATCCGAAGAATCTCCGGCAACTCCGAGGAGATCATGATGATCGATTTTCCCTGAGCGGCAAGCTCGTTCATGAGCGTATAGATTTCACTCTTTGCGCCGACGTCGATACCGCGCGTCGGCTCGTCAATAATCAGGATGTCGCTGTTCCGAATCAGCCATTTGGCAAGAACCACCTTCTGCTGGTTTCCTCCGGACAGGTTCCGTACAAGCTGATCGATCGAGGGCGTTTTTACGTTCAATCGATTGACATATTTGATCGTCTCCTGAGCGACCTTTCCGGCGTTGACAAACGGTCCGTGACCGAACAGGTCATACGTGGCGAGTACGATGTTGTCTTTCACCGGAAGGCCCAGGGCGAGACCGTAGCGCTTGCGGTCCTCAGAGAGATATCCGAGACCGTGGGCGACGGCGTCCTCCGGGGTTGCTATCTTGACGGGCCGACCGCTGATCTCGATCGTGCCACTCTGTATTTCGTCGGCGCCGAAAATCGCCCGGGCGGTTTCCGTTCGGCCCGCCCCCATCAATCCGGCAAAGCCGAGGATTTCTCCGCGCTTCAATTCGAAACTGACGTCTTTGACCATCTTTCCGGCGTTAAGATTTCGCACCCGAAGCACAACCTCGGCGTCGTCGGCAACGCGGCTTGCGCTTTTCGGCTCCTCGTAAATCACCCGGCCGACCATCATGTTGATGATCTCCTGCTTCGAGACCTCCGAAGTATTGCGGGTACCTACCATTTCGCCATCACGCATGACGCTGACGCGGTCGGTTATCTGATGGATTTCATCAAGGCGATGGGAGATGTGGATCATCGCAACGCCGTCATCTTTCAGCCCGCGCATGATGGAGAAAAGTTCGTTTATTTCGGTGTCGGTGAGCGCTGCGGTGGGTTCGTCGAGTATCAGTACCCGAAG
>JAQIBO010000232.1 GCA_027859055.1 Spirochaeta sp. | reverse complement strand
CCCCCGCCCGCGCCGGCCCCGCCTTCAACAAGTACATCCTGCACTTCAAACCCGTACTCGGTGTGAACCGACGGCAGCCGATCCACCGCGGCGCGGAGGATCTCTTCCGTTCGTCGTTGCGGCAGCGAGAGGATAAACCGATACGCCGACGGAAGCGCCCGGAAATGCACCCGGGCGACGACGCCACGTTGGTCATGAATGACCGGACTGGTGACGTGCGTGCCTGCGGCGATGAGATCCTCCGCCACGCCGTAGCGATCGAAAATCTCCAGCGACGCCGGGGTGATACCGATCGCCCGGGAGGTTGTTCGCGGTTCGGTGCGGCGCTCAAGAACGGTAACCGGAATACCCGCGCGCCCCAATGCCAGCGCCACAGTGAGTCCCACCGGCCCCGCTCCCACGATGATCACACCGGACTCGGCTGTATCGGTGTCGGAACGTGTGGCGCCGGTGCCCGTGCCGGTGCCGACGACGATGTGCCGTTTACTCGTCCCGAAGTTCGTAGGCGTCCTCCAGGGTGCGCCGGTCGCGAACGCTTTGCGTTGCCTGCGACTCGAGGCCGTTGATCACGAACTGCAAGAGTTCCTGCGCCTCCTCCTCGTCGGACTGGCGCGGGACGTCGGCGACGGCCTCGTAGTACATACCCCGCTCAAACGCGTCCTCCGCGGCGGCATAATCAGACTTCAGGGCGGCGACCTGGCGGTCCCGCCGGCGCTGGGACGATCCCCGGGCGAGGAGATTTTCCGCGAGTCGTACGTAATAGTCCCAGTAACGCACGTCCACCGCGCCCGCGTCGTAGGCGGCGTCGTGCAGATCGACCGCACGTCGGGAAAAGGAGACCGCCGCCATCCCGTCCCCGAAGGAGATGGGAAAGCCCGGCAGGAGATGGTACAGCTGCCCCGCCACGTAGTACGGGTTGCCGTAGGCCGGATCAGCGGCGGTTGAACTGCGCAGATCCTCCCGCAGGTCATCGGCCATGAACAGCGCGTTCAGGACCCCGCGCAACTCACCGTATTTGGCCCGCGCGGCGCCACGCCAGAAGTACGCCTGCGCAGGGCCCCCTGCACCCCGGTCTGTCGTGCCTGCGGCCCCCGCCTGCACCGCCGCATCGGCGGTGGCCTGGATCTCTTCAAGCTGTTCCATCGCCGCGTCCTCTCCAAGGTCACCGGTGTAGAGGGCCAGGTCGAGGCGGCTGAACTCCGCCCGGGCGCGACGCCACAGTACGGCGGCGCGCTCTGCGGGCGTTGTCGCAGTGACCTCCAGCTCGGCAAGCATCTGCAACACCGTGTCGTGTCGGTCCCGGTCGTGGAGCGTATCGATCTCCGCCCAGCGGTCAGGACCGATTTGAGCCGTTGCAACGGCGGTGACGGTTGTCAAAAGGACGATCACCAGGGTGGTCGTTCGCGGGGTTTTGGTGCGCATAATCCAAAGGTAGTGATTTGCAACCTCTTCGTCAGGTTTTGGCGGCAGGCTCGGGCTTCAACGGGTGCAGCGGGCTCCGCTTGAGCACCAGGTTGGAGACGATGCGCCCGCACAGCGCCGCGGATATCACCCCACCGGGCCAGAGGGCGTAGTGACCGGCGGCATACAGGTTTGGCAGGGGTGTCTTTATGCGGTTGAGCCCCCTCGCCGGGCGCCACACCGCAGACTGTTGATCGTCGTAACACCATCCGCCGCTTGACCCATCGGTGTTAGCCGTAAATCTCTTGAGAGACAGCGGCGTACCCACATCGATGTACGCGATGCGGTCACGGAGACCGGGCACCAGGTTCTCCGCAAGTTCGACTAATTCCATTCCGACTTTTTCTTTCAAATCACGATATGCGGCGGTCCGCTGGTGACTGTCCCCACCGTTGTGCCAGTAGTTTTCCCACTCGTAGGAGCTGAACGTCTGAATTGTGAGGGTGGACTTGCCCGGAGGGGCCGAGGGGCTTTCGGTTCCGAAATGGTTGAGGGCAACCCACATGTGGCGATGGACGTCGGCCGGCGAGGTGCGATCGGGGAAGATTACATCGTAGTTGGGAAAGTAAAACGGATGCTGGGCGTGCCCCAGCGCCTCTGCCAGCTCGTCATTGCTCATGTCCAGGCCGAGATAGACGGACACAAGACCTTCGGTGAGGTGGGCATCGTTGAGTTTCCGGACGGTGCGGCGCGGAAAATATTCCGGTCCGAGAACCTCGTTGACCAGCGCCTTGTAATCACCGGCGTATATCACCGTGTCACCGCTGATCTGCTCCCCCGAGGTCAAGGTGACCCCCGTGGCGCGGCGCCGGGCGGTATCGATGGAGCGAACGCGGCTGTTGAGACGCAGCTCGCCACCGGCATCCTGAAAACCTGCAGCGAGGCGGTCGTGGAGGTGCTGCATTCCCCCGCGGGGGTACCAGTAATCCTCGGACCACAGATGCCAGAATCCGGCGAAAAAGAGATACGGCATGCGGTTATACCCGACGTGGGTGAGCCAGTTGCGCAGGCCCGGATGTTCTATCCGGCGCAGGGCGCGCTCACGGTAGCGAAAGGTAGACCACTTTTTGAGCTTGAAAAGCCACGGCACGATGCGTGCGACCGAACGGAGGCCGGGGCGGTTCAGGAGGGGAAAGTCCCAGGGGGTGTAGTTTTCCCGGAGGAAGCGCTGCACCTCCCGGATTTCCGCAAACAGCGGCGCGATACCCGGTTCGTCGGGAAACGCTTTGCGGAGTTCCTGTTCCACGTGTTCCGGACCGTCGATGTAAAAATCGAAGTCCTCGGACACCATGCGGTAACGCGCTTTGACGAAGTCGTCTTCGGTATATCCGGCCAGGTCGCGAAGAATGGGAAAGACGATTCCGAGGCTTTCAAACGACTGATCTCCGGCGTCAAAGGAGAACCCTTTGCGCTGAAACCCGGACATATTGCCGCCGGTCTGGTG
>JAQIBO010000204.1 GCA_027859055.1 Spirochaeta sp. | reverse complement strand
CTCCGGACTCACCCGTGACCAGGTGGACATCTGGGCGATTCATCCCGGCGGGCGAGCGATCCTCGACAAAACCGCCGCCACCCTCGGACTGGACCAGAAAGAGTTTGCCCCCTCCTACGAAGTTCTGCGCCGCTACGGCAATATGTCCTCCAGTACAATCATGTTTGTTCTGCGGGAGATCCTTGCCGATGACCGCGCGGGACATATCTTTGCCACCGCGTTTGGTCCGGGATTAACCATGGAAGCGGCGCACCTCCACAAGGCGACGCACTCCGACACCGCTGCGCACCCCGCCAGCACCGCGACACACTCCGTCACGCCTCCACCATCGTGATCCGCCACTTCTCCCACCGCACCGCTCAGCCGGAACTCATGGACGACCCCGCCGCCGATGAGGAACAGCTCCTCACCACGGTTCGCCAGTTCCGTACGATCAACATCCTTCTCAGTCGATCGCGCTCGATGATCCGCACATACATCCTGCGGGACGCGCGCCGGCGTGGCCTCACGAGTCTCACCATTCTCGACATCGGAGCCGGTGGTGGCGATATCGCCCGGTGGATCGTCGGCGCCGCACGCCAAATCGGTATCACCGCCCGCGTCATCTGCCTGGACAGAGACCCGCGCATCGCCGTGTTTGCCCGCCAATACACCGCCGGGATCCCGGAGATTTCCGTTGTCTGCGACACCGCCGACAACCTCACCGCTCTCGCCGCCGCCCACGGCCCGTTCGACTACATCATTTCCAACCACTTCCTTCCCCACCTCTCCACCGCGGAAATCGGCGACCTGCTGCCACGGCTTGCGGAAACGGCTCGCCACGGCTATCTCCTCAACGACCTCCGCCGCTCCCGCTTTTCCTGGCTGGGCTTCATGACCCTCGCCACCCTCATCGTCCGCGACAGCTTTGCCCGCACCGACGGCGCCATTTCAATCCGCCGGGGTTTCACCCCCACTGAGCTCCGCCACGCCCTCACCATCGCCGGACAGTCGGGGCGCGTCATCGCGCGCATGCCCGGTCGCCTTGCGGTTGTCTGGAACAGGAAATAGACGAACCATCTCACGTATATAGAAGCGTGTTGCAAAATGAACCCTAAATCGTCGTGCTGACAGGATTTCCGTGAGTCAGACGATGTGAAACGGTGTAACCCGTTCTCCACCCGCGGATTGTGGTGGAATCTGCAACAACATTGTGGATACGTGACGCGGCCCGGCACCGTCAGTGGACATGCAGTTGCAACTGTCCTACACTACTGCCATGAGCTCACCACAACCCGGTCCGTTGGGCCGGGTGACGCTGCGCCTCGTTCTGCTGGCGGTCATTCCTCTGATCGCGCTGGCCATATCACTGTTTGTGGTGTCCCGGGTTGCGATCGTCCCGATGGTCCGTCGGCACGTCCTTGAAGACATTTCAGTGCGAAACAAAGGTACTCACGCGCTCATCGAAAACTGGGTACAGGAGCAGCGACGGGTCTTGCGCCACATCAGCGACAGCGCGGCAACGATTGCGTGGGACCCCGTGGAGTTACGCGTTTACGCTCAGCGCTCCCTCGCGACATTTCCGGGTCTGGGAGCAGTTGTGTTCGTTGCTCCCGACGGCACCGTCATTGCGGATACCGAGGGCGAGAGCGGCTGGGGGGTCGGTGACCGCGCCTATTTTCAAGCTGCGATGCAGGGCGAGTCGGTTGTCAGTAACGTTATCAGTGTACGGACTTCGGCGGAACCAGTCGTCATCATCGCCGAACCGGTGCGCTTTGGACCTGATGAGATCGGTGGCGTTGTGTTTGCCCCCCTCAACCCCGCTGCCCTTTCCGAATTGGTGGAAACCAATACCGAAACCGGTCCCGGAGCCACCCGAACCTATCTCCTTGACGGGCAGAATCAGGTCATCTGTGGCCCCTGCGCCGGGACAGTTGTCGACCAGGATTTCCTCCCCTCCGGTGATACAACCGCACCGTACATGGGATGGGACGGTCGGGAGATGTACGGTGTGGTGCAAACGGTGGAGCTTCTCAAATGGCAGCTCGTCACGGAAATTCACGCCGGGGCAGTTGTACAGATACCCCGACAGTACAACAACGCCCTCATCCAGACCGTGACAGTCGGCGCGCTTATCGCCATCGGGATTGCGCTCCTTATCGGCCGTTCAATCCAGGTGCCCCTTGCGCAGCTTGACCGGTTGGCACGCCGGGTTGGCGCTGGAAACTACCGCGGGATCGACGGCATGCCGGAAACCACCGACGCTCCTGTGGAACTGCGTAATCTCCGCAGTACGATCATGGAAATGGCGGAGACGATCACCAACCGCCAACGACAACTGGAGCAGAGCAACCACCTGCTTGGCGTAACCCAGCGGATGGCACACCTCGGCAGCTGGGAGTTTGACCCGCACGCCCGCACCGTCGCGTGCAGTGCGGAAGCGTTGCGCCTCCTCGGACTTCCCGAAGAACGCGGTCATTTACGAGTTGAGGATGTTCTCGGCGTGATTCACGGCGCGGACAAGCCGGTTTTTGCCCAACGGTTCGTCCGTTCAGTTCGTGACGGCACCGACGGATTCGAAATGGAACATTGGATTACCCCGTCCGGCGCGGGGGAAGCGCGCTTTGTCCATCAGCGCTGCGTTCACGTCCGCGGCAGTGATGGTTCCCTGCTGCGTACCCTGGGCATGGTGCATGACATTACCGAACGCCATCAGTTTGCTGAGTCGCTTCACGACGCGCTAAAAGAGAAAACTGCGTTATTGCAGGAAGTCCAGCATCGGGTGCGCAACAACCTCTCCGTCGTTCGCAGCCTCCTCTCGCTCAAACGGGACTACCTCGCTCCGGACTGTCCCGCGTACCATGCGCTCAACGACACCTACAGCCGCATCACCTCAATGGCGCTCTTGCACGACCAGCTGTACGATCGGGACAATCTTGATCAGGTCGACCTCGCCGATTATGTCTCCGCCCTCATCGACGAAATTCGCGTCAGTTACGGCCGACCAGGAATTACCTTTGAGACGCGTCTGGACTCGTACACCGTCGACCTTACCACCGGTATCCCCTGCGGGATGATTCTCAACGAACTGGTTGTCAACGCGTCGAAGCACGCGTTTCCCGGCGGCACCGGCACGATAGCGGTGACGCTCTCCCATTTACGGACCGGACGTGCGGAGCTGGTCGTTACCGACGACGGTATCGGATTCGATCCCGTGGCCCCGGCTGCCACCGGACTGGGGAGTGAACTGGTACACCAGCTCATCGACCAGATCGACGGGACGATAGCCATTTCCACAGATCCCGGTGTCCGCGTGACGGTTCAATTTGCGGGGTAGGTGCATATCCCGATTCTCCCCCCTTGTAAGCGGACTCTGAAGCCCCTACGATTAGACTGTGGGCAGGCAAAAATGAGAGATACAACCCAGCGGGAAAAGTGGGCGCAACAGGTTTTTCTGCTCGCATGCCTCGGAGTGTGGGGCCTGTGTGTTCCTGCAGCTGCGTACGGCCAGAGTGATACCCCGGACGCCACGGATACTCCCGCGCCCCCGCCCGAGCGCGCGCCGGTCACGATGGGAGCCGAACCGGGCTATCCGCCGTACTCCTTCGTTGACGATACCGGTAACGCGACCGGCTTTTCGGTGGAGCTGTTCCGGGCGGTCGCGGAAGCGATGAATCTGGACCTCCGGATAGAAGTTGCACCGTGGAATACGATCAAAGGCCAATTGGCCGCCGGCGAGCTTGACGCGCTGCCGCTGGTTGGGAGAACCCCTGAACGGGAAGAACTGTTCGATTTCACCGTGCCGTACCTGTCGTTGTACGGCGGAATCGTCGTTCGCGAGGATGTTTCGGATATCACCCGCTTTCAGGACCTCGCGGGACACCGTGTCGCGGTGATGAACGGTGACAACGCGGAGGAGTTTCGGGGGTGCGGACAAAAACTTGGACTATTTTAGGAGGTAGTCCTTGTATTCTTATGAAGACAGAATGAGAGCGGTGGAGCTCTACATCCAGTATGATCGTTCAGCGGCAGCAACGATTCG
>JAQIBO010000202.1 GCA_027859055.1 Spirochaeta sp. | reverse complement strand
CCCCAGCCCAGTGTGCGCAGTTCCATCGATGTAAGATCCGGTGATTGCTGCGGGTCAACAAAGAGATACACCCGATCCGCCTGGTCCAGACAACGGGCGTTCCACTCTTCGTCGCCGTGAATACCGGTAAGCAGCACAGTGGATGCATGCTCCTCCTGGTCGTGGACCCAGCGGCCAAACCGGGTGCGCGCATCCGCGGCGGTCGCCCGCGCCGCCTCGCCGAGGGCACCGATCGCCATCGCCTTGGTGAGCAGGCGCGCGGTGGCGGGCGCAGCACCCGCCGAAACAGCCGATTCCAGCCGCCGCGCAATTGGCCCGATCGGCACACCCGGGTGGATCGGCAGCAACGCAATCGTCTCCGACAGCGGCCGACGTCGCCGGGCATCAAACCCCCGGGTCAGCCGTTGCGCCAGCATTCGCGTCACCGCCAGTACCACCCGAGGGTAGGAGGTGATCAGCCGCGCCAGCGTCCGGGGAGAAAGGGTAAGAATCCCGCTGTCCCGCGTGGCAATTACCGTGGCGGTGCGCGTTTCCTCGGTCAGCAGCGCCATCTCACCAACCACCTCACCCCGCTCAATTGTGCCGGACCGGACCACGCCGCCGGAGTCGTTCCGCACCTCGTAGCGCAGGCGCCCGGATACCAACAGATACACCCGGTCGCCCCGATCCCCCTGGCGGATCAGCACCTCATTGCGGACGATCGTAAACCACTGCAGGTGCGGCGCAAGCTCCGCCAGGGTCGTCGGTTTCAACGACGCAAACAGATCCACCCCCGACAGAAATGAAACGATCTCATCCTCGGCAGGGCGAAACTGCTCGCGCCGCGGCCGCACGGACCGGCGGGTGATCAGCTCGGCAACACGTCGCAACTCCTCGGGATGGTCCTCGATACTCTGCAGAACTCGCGCGCGCTCCAGGCGATACCCGTGGGTATTGGTCACCGCCTGCACCGTCGCTGACCGCGGTGCACCGGTCAGCAGCGCCGTCTCACCGACGATCTCTCCGGTAGTGATTTCCCCGATACGTGCGGGCGGATCACTAATCAACGCCTCCAGTCGTCCCCCGGCGATGACGTACAGCGCATCTCCCGCCTCGCCCTCGCGGATCAGCACCTCCCCCGCCGGCAGCGAAAACGGCTCCAGCTCCCGCCGAATATGGTCAAGCTGATCGTCGCTCATCGACCCGAACAGCGGCACGTCGCGCAAAAACTCAATGATGTGGTGCACCTGCATCGTGACAGTATAATAGTAACCTTGACACTTTTCTGCGGCGGACGTATGGTTTCATATCTTCGGTTTCAGGAGGTCGTCCATGTCTACAATTGCTCGAGAGATGCGCCTGTTCCGGGGTGCCGTCGCGTAGACGGTCCGTCTTCCCGCCGCCCCTTCCTGAGCAATCCCGTTTGTCACACCGCGACGCTATTACGTCGCGTTAGCTCGCGCGAACAGAGCACATCTTCCAGAGTTACCTCACGTGACACAGCGAAGGATTCCTCCGATGAGAAACAACCAAAACACCCCGACTGAAACCCCACTCGATCGACTCGTCCCGTGGGGCTGGAACGACGCATGGAAACGCGCGGCGACCAACCACGGCGCACCGCCACTGCTTCCCGGCCGCGTCATTCGCCACGTCCACCACCACTACCAGATCGTCACACCGCACAAGCCGGACCCGGTATGGATCGAGATATCCGGGGCATTCTCGTATCGCGCCGCCGACTCAGCTGACTACCCGACCATTGGCGACTGGATCCTTCACACCCCGGGCGGACAGATCCAGAAACTCCTCCCACGGAAAACCGCGATCAGCAGACACGCCGCCGGAGAAGAGACGCGGGAGCAGGTGATCGCAGCAAATATCGACGTGGTCTATCTCGTATTCGGCCTCGACGGCGGCCGAAACTTCACCATCGGCATGTTGGAACGGTCACTTCTCGTGACGTGGAACTCCGGCGCCCGTCCGGTGGTGGTCCTCAACAAGACCGACTGCGCCGATGAAGAAACGATTGCCCGGCTGCGCCACGAGGCGGAAGCAAATGCCCCGGGCGTTGCCGTCCATACGGTAAGCGCCCACAGTGGCGACGGGCTGGACGGTCTTCTTGCAGAGGCGGGGCGCGGCGAGACGGTGGGCATGCTCGGGAAAAGCGGCGTGGGAAAATCGGCGCTACTCAACGCGTTTGTCCGGCGCGCTGCCCCGGATGCACCGGCACCGGCGCGCACGGGAGAGCAACGTGCACGCGACCGGCAGGGTCGCCACACCACCACCGACAAGGTGCTCCACCTGCTTCCCGGCGGGATGCTTCTCGCAGATGTACCGGGACTGCGCGAGCTCCAGCTGTGGGGAGACGATACGGACCTTTCCGCGGCGTTTCCCGAAGTTGACGCCCTCGCGGCCGAGTGCCGTTTTAACGACTGCACCCACATCGGAGAGCCCGGGTGTCGCGTTCGTGAGGCGCTGGACTCCGCTGAGTTACCGGCGGACCGGTATGAGCGCTATTTGGAATACCAGCGGGAACTTGCCTATCTGGAACGGCGGAAAGACCAGCGTGCCAATGCGGAGGAGCAGAAGAAGTGGCGCCGGATTGCGATGGAGCAGCGCCGGTTCAAAAGCCGCGGCACCTGAAGCGGGTCACGCTACCTGGACCGGATCGTCTTTGTGGACAGAGCGGGCTCAGCGGTCGTTCTCGTATACGACGCCCCAGCTGGTCCGCATCCGGTCCATGAGCGCCATGATGTCCCGGCTTTCTTCGGCGGGCATTATGGAACTCTCCAGCAGTCCCTGGTCCAGACAGGAGGTTACCTCGGCAACCTGATAGACAAAGCCGTTCTCCGCCTGGTCCAGGGTGATTCGCTCTTCCCGAAGCGCGTCGTTGTCGCCGTCGTGAATCGCCACGGTGAACGCGTCGCCACGGGGAAAATCCGAAAACTCGATATACCCGCGCGTCCCGTACACCGTCGCCCGGTTTGTCATTCTGAGGTTGAAACTGGTTGCGATCTGGGCGGTCGCCCCCGAGGGAAACGACAGCTGGTACGCCGCGAATTCGTCAACTCCGGCGGAGGTGAGACGTGCGGTTGACGAACTTTCCACCGGCATCTCCCCGGCGAGGTAACAGCAAAACGAGATCGGGTATACGCCGATATCCAGGGTGGCGCCACCGGCGAGGGCCGGGTCGTTCAGGCGCTTCTGGAACTGCGGCGGGGCAAATTTCCCGAAGGAAACATCGATCAGGCGCACCTCACCGATCGCCCCTTCGCGAATCAGCTTGCGCATCCGGACCCACGACGGAACAAAGCGCGCCCACAGCGCCTCCATCAGAAAGAGTCCCTTCACCCGGGCGGTATCAATCAACTCCTGCGCTTCCGCGGCGTTCACCGTAATCGGCTTTTCTATCACAACGTGCTTGCCGTGCTCCAGCGCCAGGAGCGCGTTGGCGTGGTGGTAGTTATGGGTGGTCGCCACGTAGACGATATCGATCTCCGGATCCCTCAGGAGCTCATCGTAGGTGCCTGCGCGGGGAACGTTCATCTCCTCGGCAAACTGCCGCGCCCGCTCGGCGCTCTTGGAGCCGACCGCAAGGAGCTCCGCGCGCTCGGTGGCGTGAAGCGCGTCCGCCATCTTCCGGGCGATGATACCCGCCCCCATAATTCCCCAGCGATAATGCGTGCTCATCGGTTCACCTGGCGACCAGCTCTATTTCCGGCAGCACGCCCAGTTTAACCGGTTCCACAAGATTTGCTCCCGCAGGTGGGCCGAAGCGGTCGCCCTCCCGCCGGTAGATGATAAGGTCAAGGTTGTCGGGGTTGAGGACCCAGTACTCGGTAACACCGCACTCCTGGTAGAGTTGCTTCTTGTCCGTCTGATCCTTCCACGCCGTGGAAGCGGAGAGGATCTCCAGCACCCACTCAGGTGCGCCAAAAACGCCCTCTTCCCGACACTGCGACGGGTCGCAGACGATCATAAGATCCGGCTGAACCACCGTATCGGCGCGCTCACCGTCGGCGTCCGGAAAGGGGTACAGATCGACCGGGGCGATAAACGGCTCACAGGTTTTGCCCTCAAGCTGGACCGAAAGCCGAGTGAAGATCTTGCCAAGCAGTCGTTGGTTTTTCAAACGTGGTGCGGGACTCATCGCATAGGCGATCCCGTTGATCAGTTCCCACTGTTCATCGGTTTCCCACCCGTCCCGTTCGGCAAGCGTGTACCGGCCACCGGGTTGTATCGCACTGGAACCGCGCGTTTCCATCGCATCCTCCCTGGTACAGTATACACACCACGGACGCATAAGCGCCACTGTCAGCACAGGAGTTGGATCTGACGGAAGCGAACGGCGTCGGGGCCACGGTAAATCAGTCGGCGATCGCCTTGTCTGTCCCATGTGTAATAGGTATGTTCCCCCGCCGCAGTGCGGGACGAGGTTGAGCGCCTCGTACCCCGGTAGGCGCACCGCTCTGACGCCCACCCGGTCTGGTCGCAGCATTCGGCTGCTCCGCGCCCCGTTACTCCCCTGGAAAGAAGGAGAGTTGGCCGGATGGGTCGGCGGGCGGCTCGATCCCGATGGTGCGTGGCGGCTGTGGTTGGTCGGCGGATGACTGGTCGGTGAGGGACTGGTGACGAACGCGGTATTCACACCCGGCGGTGCGCTCGATTTCGGCGGCGATGAGGAGCTCCAGGTCGGTTTCCTGTCTGGTCATGACGGGCAGGTGATGGGGGCCGTTTGTGTAACCGAGGGCGGCTCCTTTGGTTTCCGCGTAGGTACCGGCGAAGGCGAGGTGGTCGTGGTAGCGCTGATTCTGCCGCGTATTGGCACGGGGAGCAAAGGCGGCGATCGTGTCGTCGATCGTCTCACCGAGGAGCGGGTCTATTTCGATGCCGATGGAGGTGCGGGCGGCGGCGATTGCGGCGGTCAGGGTGGTGCCGGTGCCGACAAACGGGTCCAGGACGGTGTCGCCGTAGAGGCTGTACATGTTGATAAGGCGAAAAGCGAGTTCAAAAGGGAACGCGCCGCTCCGCGTTCTGGCGGCGGCCGGTTTGAGCTGCTGACGGGTGCCCTTGAAGTCCCACAGGTCGGAAAACCACGCGTTACGCTCCTCCCGGAAGAAGGCGCTTGCCCGGCGCCGTTCGCGTTCGTCGGAACGGAAGGTGCGCTTTGGCCCGTTGCGAAAGATGAGGATGTACTCGTGCTCGAGGGTGACGTACGCGCCGGCGGGGAGCAGGCCGGAGCCCATGAACGTGTTGGGGGCGTTGGTCTGTTTGCGCCACAGGATCGCCGGGAGCGATTGCATGCCCAGGGATTCGCAGGCGTGGGTGATCCGGCTGTGGTTGGTGTAGAGGCGGAAATTGGTGCCGATCGTCCGGGTGGCGTCGCCGATGTTGATGCACGCAAAGGCCCCGGGGCGCAGGACGCGGGCGCACTCGCGCCACACGTTATCGAGGGCGGCGTGCATCCGCTGGCAGGCACCGTCGGCGTCGAGGTTGTCCAGGTGGGTGCCGATCTCCGGGTCCTGCTCTACAAAACCCTGATCCCACATTTCGATCATCGGATACGGCGGAGAGGTCACGATGAGATCTATCGAGTCATCCGCGAGGGGTGCCATATCGGCCGCCGAGGAAAAGATGACGGAGTGGCGTGTTTCCATTGCCGGAAGTGTATCAGCCGGTGGGATCGCGCGTCACGGCGGACGGGTGGGTCACGGCGGACGCCACGCGCCGGAACGGGTCATCCCGCTTTCTCATCGATGGGACCTGCGGCGTTGGCGGCGCGGACCGTTTCTATCATGACCGCAGCTATCACGACGATACCGCCGATTATCGTCTCCACCGTGGGTATTTCCCCGAGAAACACGATGGCTGTGACAGCCGCGTACAGCGGCAGAAGGGTGGAGATGATCGAGACGGTCTTGGCCGACAGGGAGCGCAGACTGGCGGCGTACAGCGTCTGATTGAGGGCGGTGAACACCGTTCCGAGAAGCAGAAAGAGCGGCCACTGCGCGCCGATCGCCGTAAAGCCGCCGACGGGTGATGTGTTCTCGGTGCGTTGTTTCACGGCAGGTCGGTATCGTACACGGGAGTGCGCGTCGTGTCACCGACGGTCGGGTTGGTGGTCGGGCGGGTCGGTCAGGTAGCGCTCGGGAATCTCCCACACCACAACCTGTGGCGGGTAGGTCGTGACGGTGTCGCCGGCCAGGTATACCTCCATCGGTGCAAAGGGCCCCTGCCCCTCCTCAGCGACGCTGACCATATCAAGCTCCAGCTCGTCCGTAAGAAACCCCGCAAAGTTCCACGCTTCACCAGCGCTGTAGCTGGTACCGACCAGTGCCCCGGGAATCACCGGATCTCCGAACAGTCCTCCCGATGTTTCGAGCGCCTCGGTGGTGAAGCGGTCGATCGGCTCCGGCGTCAGGCCGAGGGACGCGTTCCTGTCGCCGACGGGCAGAAAACGCAGCAAGTCGCCGGCGTACGGTTCGGTGCCGGTCCGTTCCGTCCGGAAGCGCGTTCGCGGGACGTCGTCGGTGATCGAGGCGGCGGCCGCGGCGGCTATCTCCTGAGCAACGATCGCCGCGCCGCGGGGCGTCCAGTGGGTGTCGCGGCGGAGGTACACCGGCTCTTCAGGGTAGGTGGCGCGGGCGGCGTGCAGCGGTTTCCGCAGGTTCGGCACAATCACCTCAGGAATTGACTGCAGCGCGGTGAGGGCTTCTTCGTACCGGCCCGAGACCGCCGGCGGCAACGAGTATCCCGGGAGTTTGTCCGCGTAGATCCGCGCCTTTGCGGGAACGAGGGCGATCACCACGACGGCGCCGCGACGCTGCAGGTCCGTGACCGCGGTGGTGATTGTGGCGATGGAGCGTTGCAGCGCCGGGGTGTCACCGCGCCGAACGCGGAGTTCTTCGGTGGTAAAGAGCCATCCATCCCGCCCGACCTCTACCCCGCTGGTCCCCGCACGGAAGAGGCGGTATCGCGCCGCACTCCAGAGGTGAAGCGCCGGTTCGGTGATTGGAAGGTACTCTTCATAGGCGGTTTGAAACGCGACGGTCCACTCCCCGTGGAGTAGGCCGGCGTTGCCGCTTGAGGTGAGTGTGGCGACGCCCGGGAAGGTGGCAGCGGCCCGCTGTGCGGTAGCAGCGGCGCGGTGTGAGGGCGCGGGAACGGGTGCGCCGGCATCCACCCGGTCCCGCACAATCCCGCGCAGAGCACCGATCGACAGCGCGACGCCGACAAGCAGCACCAGCAGGAAGACGACTCCCGCAATGGCGGTGTGGGTGAGGTGTTCGTCGGTGCCGTGATACTTCGTCATCACATCCTTCTTTCCACGCGCCTAAAACTGAAAGTACAGAAACGGCGAATACTGCTCCGCCGCCAGCTTCAGGATACTGAACACAAACAGCAGCGCATACACCACGTCCTGCGCGGTCTGCGGGAGCGCGGACCGGAGGCGCCGACCCCGGACGATAACCACGATCGCCCCGGCCAGGACGGAGAGGGAGAAGCGATCAAGCTGCCACGCCATAGCGCCGGTCACGGCGACGCCGTTTCCACCGATCATACCGAGCAACACCGCGGAGGCGACGGCGAGGTCCGGTGCGCGGAAAAGGACCCACCCGATCAGCACGATTGCGAGGGCGTATGTCCGAGAGGCGATCCCTCCGGCGCGTCGCGTTGGGGGATGCACGCTACCCCGTTCGGCGGCGGCCCGCTCGACGACGACCCGTTCAACCGCCAGCCACAGCCCGTGCCACAGCCCCCAGAGCACAAACGTCCACGCCGCGCCGTGCCACAGGCCGCCAAGCACCATGACGGTCATGAGGTTGATGTAGGTACGGCGCCGGCCGCCGCGGTTACCACCGAGGGGAATGTACAGGTAGTTGCGCAGCCACTGGGACAGACTGATATGCCAGCGGCGCCAGAACTCGGTGATGCTCCGCGACAGGTAGGGGTCCCGAAAGTTCTCGCGAAACCGGAATCCGATCATCAGCCCGAGGCCGATCGCCATATCCGAATACCCGGAAAAGTCGAAATAGATCTGTACAGCGTAGGCCACCGTCCCGAGCCACGCCTCGACTGCGGTCGGTGCGGGAAGCGCGAAGCCGGCGTCGGCGATCGCGGCAACCGTGTCGGCGATAAGCACCTTTTTGACGAATCCGGTCATGAAGCGGCCGGCGCCCTCGGAAAAACGGGAAAACGTGTGCTCCCGTTGGCGCAGTTGGGGGGCGATATCGTGGTATCGGACGATCGGCCCCGCAACCAGCTGCGGAAAGAGGGTGATGTATGCCGCCAGGTCCAGGTAGCGCTCAGCCGGCGGGGCGTCACCGCGGTGCACGTCAATCAGATAACTTGTCGCCTGAAAGACGTAAAAGGAGATCCCGATCGGCAGAACCACCTCCCACGCGGTGACCCCCGGTGTGCCCAGGGAGGTGAGCAGCGCGTTGAGGCTGTCAACGCCGAAGTTGAAGTATTTGAAATACGCCAGCGTCCCCAGGTTGAGAATTACCCCCGCGACGAGTGCCCGGCGAGAGCGTTGTGTGGCGTCACGTGGCGTGGCACCGCGCCCCGCCGCTCCGCCGGCGTCGGCGATGGCGCGTCCGAGGAGATAGGTCCACACCGTGGTCAGGACGAACAGCGCAAGAAAATCGAGGCGCCACCAGCCGTAAAAGGTCAGGCTTGCGGCAAGGATCCAGGCGGAGCGGTGCCGGAACGGCAGCGCGTAGTACACCCCGAGAAAGAGCGGAAGAAACAGGAACACAAAGAGGGTTGTACTGAAGACCATCGGTTATTCGTCCACGGTTCCGGGCAGCGGCGCGCTACTCCACCTCTACCGAGGCTTGATCCACCACGGTTACCACACCCTCCCCCGGCTCAAAGGCGAAAATGGAAAACGACGCACCACGCCGCAGGCTGAACGGGGCCACCTCCACGGTGTGGGGAGAATCGTCGTTTCCTACGGTTACGGCAAAGCGTACCGCAACGGCGTTGACCGCAATTGCCGAGCCGGTCAGCGGCGCGAGGGCAGGAATAACCGCCTGTCCCGCCTCTGCGGTCACCAGCGCCACCCTCGCCCGCGTGGACACGTTGTAAAGCACCAGTTGCGCCTTCGCCGGGTCCTCGTGCGACCGGTCGGGAACCACGGCGATCTCCTCTGCAGTTACCAGGACGGTCTGGTACGCACCGGCGCGGGTAAAGAGCTCGGTCTCGCGCCCGGGCAGACGAAGCAGGTACAGCCCTTCGCTTACCGGCCGGTACGGGGTGACCGCGCCGCCGGAAACAGGTCCGAACGCCACGTTCCCGATATCCACCGTGACCGTTTCCGCGGGGGATGCGGCAAAAAACACCCGCACAAACCCGGCCCCCGGCGGCGCTGCGGGGCCGTAGACGCTCTCCTGAGCTGCTGCGGAGAACGAAACGAACAAAAAGATGACGATGCATGCGGCACCGGCGCGCAATAGGCGTAATACGTGTCTCACCCGGTAAAATTGCACTATTACGGTACAGATTGACAATCGTATTGTTGACCCTTCGTCGCGATTTTGCTACTTCAATGGACGACGTATGCACCATACACTCCGACGGCGCCTCGTTGTCGTGTTTATCTCCACAGTTCTCGCGCTTTGTATCGTGATTCCCGCGGTATCCGCGCGACCGGGAGACGTGATTTCCATGGAGGAGGTCGTTTCCTTTACGCCCGGCGAGATTGACGCGGAGATCGATGCGCTCTTTTCCGGCTATGAGGCGCCCCGCGCCCGGTACGGCGCGACGGTGTACGTTGTGGAGTACGAAAGCACGTACCCTGACGGCGCACCGGCGACGATCACCGCCCAGCTGATGGTACCCACGGCAACGGTAGACGGCAACACGGACGGCGATACAGAAAGAGCCGGCAACGATCGCCACCAACTCTATCTTTTCGCGCCCGGGTCCACGGGGCTCCTCGACCAGTGCCGCCCGTCGCGGGAACACGTTCTGGGCATCAACTGGGGTCTGTATCGGGCGCATACCCTCGCCTTTGCGGGACAGGGATATGTCGGCTTTCTCCCGGACTATATGGGCATGGGTGACTCCGAGCGGTTTCAGCCGTTTTTTCACGCCGACGCCGGGGCGATGATGGTGCTTGACGGCGTACGGGCGACGCGACGGGCGCTCCGCTCCCTGGGGGAGCTCCCGGTTGCTCAGGTGTTTCTCGCCGGGTTCTCTCAGGGCGGGCACGCCGCGTTTGCCGCGGCGGACTACCGCAGCCGGTACGCGCCGGATGTCACGATAGAGGGGATCATCGGATACGGTCCCACCACCGACATGTACGCGCTTATCAGCGAGTTTGTCGTGGTGGCGCCGCTGGTGGCGTACGCGTTCCGGGAGCGCTACGGTGCCAACCGGTTTGACCCGGCGGTGATGCTGCAGGACCGCTGGCTGGACAGCCTCGACCACGACGTGACGCGGCAGTGTATCGGTGGTATCCAGCGCTACTACCCGTGGACGCCGGACGGACTCTTTCGCCCCGCCTTTGCCGCGGCGCTGCGGGACCGGCGCGTCGCCGAGCGTTACCCGGAAATCGCCGCGGTTCTCGACGAACACACCGTGGGCCTCAGCGGCCACGGCGTTCCCGCGCTGATTGTGCAGGGCACCGACGATATCGTCGTGTTTCCCGACTCGCAGACCGAGTTTGTACTTGACCTCCGCGCCGCCGGGAGCGACGTACGCTATTACATATACCAGGACGAGCGTCACGACGTGCGCCAGGCGGCGTTTTATGACGTTCTCGACTGGATGAAGGAGCACGCATGAGCACACGCACCCGGGCGGTTGTTGCGATCGCCGTTTTCACTTTATTGCTGTTGGGTACCGCGACCGTCGCGGCGCAGGAGCCGGGAAGTCTCGTCTCCGTGGAACGGGTTGGCCGCTGGTCAAACACAGAGATTGAGGCGCGGGGAGAACCGCTCTTTGACTGGTACGGAGTTCCCGAGGCGACCTACGCCGTTGAGGAGTACCTGGTCTGGTACTGGACGCGCGACTTTGACGGAACTCCCGTTCAGGCGAAATCGCAGCTCTTCTTTCCGATTCTGTCGGAGTACGAGGCGCGGCCGGTCCTGATGTTTGGGTCCGGAACGACCGGCGTGGCCGACAGATGTGCCCCCTCGCTGGGCCAAAGCGACCCCGGCCGCTGGGGCTATTACCGCACCAACATGGCCTCCTACGCCTCGCAGGGAATTATTACGATCTTTCCCGACTACATCGGCTTCAACGACGAGGACCGGATGCAGCGTTACTTCAGCAAAGCGGCGGAGGCGCACCTGCTCCTGGACGCGTACCGCGCGGTGATACACGTCTTTGAGAGCGAGCGGCTCCTCTCGCGCGTCACCCCCGCCGATGCGGCGTTTACCGCCGGGTACTCCCAGGGAGGCCACGCGGCGCTCGCCGCCGCCGACATGGTCGCCGACTACGCCCCGGATGTGCCCCTGCGCGGCGCGATCGGCTTTGCCGCAACGGCCAGCGTCACCACCCTGATGCAGGAGGCGGCGTACTACTCGCCGTACATTATCGCCGCCTACCGCGACATGTACGGGGACGAGATAGACCCCGCCCGCTACCTGCAGGAACGCTTTGTCCGGACCTTTGACGAGGATGTTGCCGGCAAGTGCGTAAAAGAGATGGAACAGTACTACCCCTTTGACGGGGAAGAGCTATTTACGCCGGCGTTTTACGACGCGCTCCACAGCGGCCGGCTTGAAGCCGAGTACCCCGAACTGTATCGGCGCCTGGAGGAGAACCTGTCCGGTCTCGACGGGCACGGAGTCCCGGTGCTCAACGTGCAGGGTGGTGAGGATATTATCATCACACCACCGGAGCAAATGGCGTACTCCGCGGAACTGTGCGAGACCGGTCTCACCGTCCAGTACGAGGAGTACGACGACGCCCGCCACCGCCACACCCGCCCGGCGGGGTTTCGCTCCTCCGTGGCGTGGATTGAAGCGATATTTGCAGGCGAGGCGCCCCCGGACAACTGCGACTCCTTCTGACCCCCGGTAGCCCCCCGATCCGGAGCGGCGCATCCGGGTGGGGACGGGACTCCCCGGAACGGCAGTTCGTTTTCCTTATCGATTTTTTCAGTTTTCTGCTACACTGAAGGTATGAATATTTCACAGGCAGGAAAACGGGTGGTTTTACGCGCCGCGATCGTGGTGTGGATCGTTGGAAGCGTGGCGATTGTCGCGGCAAACGGGCGGTCCGAGACGGTGGACCAACCGACGCCGGCGGCGGTTACCGCGCGGATCGAGTATCTCGAGGGGGATGTGCAGCTTGACGGACGGGCCGCAGAGATCGGTGAGACTGTGGCGGCGGGAGCACGCCTTATCACCGGTGCAGATGGAATTGCGGAGATCGTGTTTGGATCCGGAAACGCCCTTCGGGTGGAAGAGGAGACGGAGCTGACGCTGGATCTTGAGGACTCGGGCACCGGCCTGGAGGTGCGGCGCGGAACGGTGGCGGCGGTGTTTGAGGGGCTGGAAACGATCGGGGTTGGCGCTGACCGGACATTTCGGGTTGGTACGCCCACGACGGTGGCCGGCGTCCGCGGCACGGCGTTTTTTGTACGGGTGGAGAGTGAGGACAGTACGTATGTGTGTACGTGTCACGGTGAGCTGTCATTTGACGATGGGAACATGACGGTGCGGGCGGCGCGGCACAACGCGTCCCGTTTTGTACGGACCGCCGACGGCATTACCGCGGAGCCGGCGCCGGAGATTTACCATGACAGCGCGTCACTCAACGCGGTGGCCGATGTTGTTGGCGTGACGATCCAGTGGGGCGAGGAGCCGACGCGGTAGGTTGGTGCGGCACGGGCCGGCGGCCTGGTGCTCGTGGTCCCGGCGTGGTCCGCGCGGGTTTCGGTTCGTTTGCCAATGCTCCCGACTACCATTACC
>JAQIBO010000151.1 GCA_027859055.1 Spirochaeta sp. | reverse complement strand
CGGATGGAAGATGCGAATTGCCCTGGAAAATACTCTAACGTTCAGTGAGGTTGTCCTTCTCATGGACGAACCCAATAACCATCTGGACCTCGAATCGATCACCGCGCTCAATGACGGACTGATTGCGTTCAAGGGAAACGTCCTGTTTACCAGTCACGACCACGAGTTCGTAAACACGGTGGCCAACCGGATCGTCGAGTTCACTCCCGCCGGAATCATCGATAAGACGATGCCGTTTGATGAGTACATCGCCAGTGACGAGGTGAAAGCGCTCCGCGACAGTCACTACCACGAGCACCACACCGTCGAGATCTGACGCAGATCCCGCCCGGTGGGTGCCCGTCTTCTCATTCGTCGAGGACGCTACACGGGGTGATCTTCAGCGGAACGTCCTCGTTGATCGTCACCGGCTTTCCGCAGACGGTGCACTCCACCGGCGGCCCCTCCAGCAGGTCAAAGCGGTATTCGTCGTGGGTCAGGTTTACCTTGATCCGGCTCTCTCCCCAGCGAAGGGGAAAGTGCATACCCGACCACGATTTCGGCAGGCGCGGGTCAAACGCCAGGCGTCCCTGATAGCTGCGCATGCCGCCAAAGCCGTAGGTGAGGGTCATCCAGACGCCTCCGGTGGAGGCGATATGCACCCCGTCAACGACGTTGCCGGCGACGTTTGCCAGGTCCATGAAGAGGGCGTACTGAAAGTACTCCAGTGCCTTCTCCTCATAGCCGATCTCCGCCGCCAGAATCGATTGCATACACGCCGAGAGGGATGAATCCCCGGTGGTGATCGGGTCGTAGTAGTCGAAGTTGCGCCGCTTGGCGGCGAGGTCAAACTCGTCACCAAGCAGTACCAGCGCCAACGCCACGTCCGCTTGCTTGATCACCTGGTGGCGGTAGATCACCAGGGGGTGGTAATTGAGCAACAACGGGTAGTGATCCCGCGGGGTGTTGGCGAAATCCCAGCGCTCCTTTTCCAGAAAGTTATCGTCCTGCGGGTTGATACCGCGCTTCTCATCGTACGGCACGTACATCGCGTCCGCGGCTTCGGTCCACAACACGATCTCCTCATCCTGGATTCCCGTTTCGTGAACCAGGTGAGAGTACGCTTCGGGACGCTCGTCTTTGATCCACCGGGCGGTCTGCGCGGCGTAACGCAGGTTGGCGCGCGCCATCAGGTTGGTGAACGTGTTGTCGTTCACAACGGTGGTGTACTCATCCGGGCCGGTGACGCCGTGGATGTGGAACTGTCCGTTGTCGGGGTTGAAGAACCCGAGGTGCACCCACAGACGAGCAGTTTCCACCAGTATTTCCGCGCCGACCTCGGCAAGCAGGTCGTAATCGCGTCGGGATTCGACGTAGTGCTTGATCGCGTAGGCGATATCCGCGTTGATATGGTACTGCGCGGTCCCCGCCGCGTAGTACGAGGACGCTTCTTCGCCGTTGATTGTGCGCCACGGGAAGAGTGCACCCGCCTCGGAAAGTTCTCCGGCGCGTTCGCGCGCCTTATCGAGCATGCTGTGGCGAAAGCGCAACAGATTTCGCGCGATACGCGGTTCGGTGAAGGTGAGAAACGGGGCAACGTAGACCTCGGTATCCCAGAAGTAGTGGCCCTCGTACGCCTGGCCGGTGAGACCCTTGGCGGGAATTCCCGCGGTCTCCGCCCGGGCCGACGCCTGGCACAGCTGGAAGATGTTCCACCGAACCGCCTGCTGTACCCGCGGCTCCGCATCCACCACCACGTCCGAGTGTTTCCAGAACCGGTCGAGAAAGACCTTCTGTTCCTCCTCGACCTTCCGATATCCGTCCTCGATCGCGCGGTCCAGCGTGCGATTGCACCGGTCCACGAGCTCCTGCGTCGGGACCGCCCGGGAGGTGTGATACGTGAAATACTTGGTGATTATGATCGGTACACCCGCCTTGGCGTCGATGACAAACACGACCTTGCTGAGGTCTTCACCCCACGTGCAGTTGGTATGCCACTCATTTTCCGTCTCTATCGTATGATCCATTCCGGTACCAAGGGTCATGCGTGAGTTGGTGGTCCGGTAGCCCGTGACCGTCCGAAGGTCCGCCTGATGGTGCGATTTGGCGTTCAGGACGCGTTCGACAAAATGTCTGCCCTTGCGCGGATCGCCATTGGACCCGGTTCGGGGTTCGTCAGTCCCCATGCTGTCCTGCCGGTTCAGGAGTTGTGAAGAGATCACCACCGGAGCGTCGGTGTCGATTTCCAGTTCGTAGCTGATCACCCCGAGATGGCGGTGCTCCAGGGAAACCAGACGTCGGGAACGTATCTGAACCTGTTTTCCCGCCGGCGACGACCAGTTCATCTCCCGACGTAAGACCCCGGTGCGAAAATCGAGTTCCCGGGTGTATTCGGTGACGCGGGCGGTGGGGAGGTACAACGGTTCGTCGTCAACGTACAGTTTCAGGAGCGTCGGATCGGGGACGTTCACAATGGTTTGTCCCGTCCGGGCAAACCCGTACGCCTCTTCCGCGTGGACGATCGGCCACGTATCGTGAAATCCGTTACAGAACGTACCCGCTTCAACAGAAGGACGTCCCTCCTCAAACATGCCACGGATACCGAGAAAGCCGTTGGCCAGGTTGAAGACCGTTTCAGCGGGCCCCATCCAGTCTTCGTCAAAATTCGTTTCAATGATCGACCACTCCCGCGGTGGGTAGAGGTGCTCCGGCAAGTGTTTTATATTGCGTGGAATCATGGAAACCAGTGTTACTCAATCCATTCCGGAACGCAAGGATCAATCGGCATACTTGTTACGATCGGTACGAGTTGGGTAGGTTACTGCGCGTAATGACAGATATCTACCTTATACGCCACGGTGAAACCGAGTGGAATCGGCTTGGAAAGACGCAGGGAGCGAGCGATATACCGCTCAACGATGCCGGACGTCTCCAGGCGCACGCAACGGGAAGGGCCCTCGCGCGTGGGGCCTGGGATGCGGTGTACACCAGTCCGTCGGTGAGGGCATCAGAGACCGCGTCGATCATCTGTTCCCACGGCGGGTGTTCCGGCGGACGCATAATACCTGACGAACGGCTCATGGAGCGCAGTTACGGCTCCGCCGAAGGACTGACGATTCCGGAGCGAACCGCGCGGTTCGGGCACAAGAACGCAGTTCCCGATGCGGAACCGTGGGAAACGGTCAAAGCGCGGGGAATCGCGTGTATCGAGGAGATCGCTGAAACGCATCCGCAGGGACACGTGTTGGCGGTGGGGCACGGCGGACTGATAACCAGCGTGCTGGTCGTGATTACCGACGGCGAGTACACCCATAGATCGGGACCGCTCAAAAACGCCGGCGTCTCCCGCATCTCCTACGATCCCGACGACGGATGGCGGTTGGTGTGGTACAACCGGGACGCCTCCGATCTGGTTGAACCGATGATCATGCGCTGACGCGTGCGCCCGCGAGCAGAATCACAACCACCCCCACCCACTGGACAGCCGAAAGCGTCTCACCAAAGACGAAGACGCCACCGACAACGGGGGTAACGATAAACGCCGTGGTGAATGCTGGTATCGTCCGGATCGCCTCTCCATGGCGATAGGCAAACTGGAGGACCACCATCGACGCCGCAGAAAAACCGATCCATACCAGCGTCAACGGATCGGTCGCCACCGCCTCGAGGACCTCGCGAAACCCCGCATCGAGCGAAAACGATGCGGCGGAGCGTTTCTGAAAGAGCTGCGAGTACGCCCCCAGAAATCCGGAGAACGCCGCGATCACCACGCCTTTGAGCGTTCCCGCCGGCGTGAGGATCCACGCAAGACCGCTCACGGCGATCGTAACCGCTGGAATCGACCAGAGTAACAGCGGATGGTAGGCGGTCCCCTCGTCTCCCTGGGCAAGAGCGACGGCGGCTGCACCGGCAACGATCGCGACGATCGCGACGAGCTTCGCCCTCGAAAGGGTTTCCCCCATCACCAACGCGCTGAACAGGGCCAGGCTGACCAGCCCTGTTCCGGCCATCGCCCCGACAACGGCGACGTTGCCGAGGGCGATTGCGGCGAAGACGATTCCGAAGGAGCCCCCGGAGGCGAGAAGCGCCGCCACCCAGAGCGCCCCGCCGGCTACCCGCGCGGTCGGCATCCGTGCCAGGGCGATCTTCTGGACCGCCTGGGAGAAGTTGAGAATGGAATACCCTGCAAACGCCAGCAAGACGGAAAAGAGCGCTGAAGACATCGGGTGATCCTATCGTACAACAGACCGC
>JAQIBO010000049.1 GCA_027859055.1 Spirochaeta sp. | reverse complement strand
ACGTGTGGAGCAGCAGCGAGGGAGAAAATCTTGAGCAACCAGCGCAGGCAGCAACGACGGCACCGACGGGACAAACGACGGGAAAAGCGCAAGATCCGTGCAAACCCCCACATTAACCGCTTCCTGCGGGGCCTCGTCCGCATGATACTCGTACCGCTTTTCAACGTAAAAACGGTCAATCTTGAAGTTGTCCACCAACAAAAAGGCGCATTTCTTGTGGTCGGCAACCATAGCGCGGTGATCGACCCCTTCCTGATCGGCTGTCTCTTCAACCGGCCGATCCATTATGTGGCAGCGGACTCGCAGTTCCGGTCGCGGTTCATTTCGATTGTCTTCGGTCTTGTTGGTGTGATTCCCAAAACAAAAGCACTCGCAGACCTGGATACGGTGAAAAAAATTGTCACAGTAAAACAGACCGGCGGGGTGATCGGGCTCTTTCCGGAGGGGCAGAGCGGCTGGGACGGTCACAACCTGCCGATCATCAAAGCCACGGAAAAGCTGGTGAAATCGCTGAAAGTTCCGGTCATCGCCGCCCAGATCCGCGGGGCGTACTTTTCCTGGCCCCGCTGGGGCAGGGGCATACGCCGCGGAGAGATCACGATCTTTTTTCGGAAGATCCTGGAACCAAAAGACCTGAAAGCGATGTCGGTTGACGAGGTTGGCGCGGCGCTGGCGGAAAACCTGACCTTTGACGCGTTTGAATACCAGCGTGGCGCGGCGGTCCCGTTTGCCGGATCCCGGCGGGCGGAATACCTTGAACGGGCGCTCTTTGTCTGCCCCTCCTGCCACAGCGTCGACACCTTACACTCACACCACCAGCGGCTGTCCTGCACCAGCTGCGGGTACAGCGTCCGCATGAACAACCGGGGGTTCTTTGAACAGCGCCGCGGCCCACTCCATTTCGAGACGATTCGGGACTGGAATCTGTGGCAGCTCACCGAATACAGCCGATATATCGAATCGTTCCGTCCTGCGCCGGGGCGTTCCGGTTCCGGGCGTTCCATTCCTGAGCAGTCAGAATCTCCCCAAACGGCGGCGCCGATCATCTCTGAAAGCGCCATTCGCCTCGAGCAGGGGTACAAGATGCAGCCTCTCAAGTCGCTGGGAATCGGACCGTTGACGCTGTACTATGACCGCGTCGTCGCCCGGCCGGACCGCGTGGAGGAACTTGTGTTTCCGGTCCCCGAAATCGCCGGCATCAACGTCCAGAACAACGAGCACCTTGAGTTCTACGTTCACGAAACGCTCTATCGTGTTTCCCCGGTCAACCCCCGGGGGAATACGTATAAATGGGATGTGGCGATACGTCATCTCCAGGGAAACACTTGACCCCCCGTTGCGCGTTGTGCTACACATAGTGCTCCCGAACGAATTGCAGGAGAAAAGAGAATGGCGAAACCGAAAAAAGGAAACCTGGTACGGGTCCGTCTGAAGAGCTCTGAGAGCGGATATTGCTACTATACGATGAAAAACAAACGGAACATGCCCAACAAGATGGAAATGATGAAGTACGATCCGTTTGTCCGCAAACACGTCCTGTTCAAAGAATCGGGAAAGGTTTAAGCAGAGGAGTTCCGAGATGAGTCGTAAATGCACCATTTCCGGCAAGAAGCCGATGGCGGGCAACAACGTATCCCACGCCCACAACAAGACGCGCCGATGGCAGCGTCCCAACGTTCAAACGAAACGCCTGTTTGTTCCTGAACTCAACCGGTTTGTACGTCTCAAAGTCAGCACCCGCGCCCTGCGGACCATAAGCAAGATCGGGCTGATGCCCTACCTCCGCAAAGAAGGTCTGAAGCTCAACGACGTGGTTTAATTACCGAGGCTGCGCTTTCATCAGTGCCGCGCCGAAACACCGTCGTACCGGCAAACCACCGAACGCGTTATCGCGGGTCGGTGGTTTTTTTTCGCCTGGTTCACTTGATTATCCTCCCGAAGGGATGCATAGTTTTCAGGAATTGCAAAAAGGGGTGTTCCATGAAAAATAATACCGTTCCTGTTTTTTTTGCCCTTGTGATCGCGCTTCTCGCCGTGACCGGGTGCGCAAGCGCTCCGGAAACGCCGCCCGCCGAGAGCGAACCGGCTCAGTCTACGGAAACACAGCAGGTACCGGAGCCGCAAAGCACAGAAGAGGTCACCCCTGAGGAAACCGATTCCGTTGGCACCCTGAGCGAGTCGGAGTCCGCCGTGACACTTCGCCCCGGAAGCGGGTCGTTTTCTCCGGAAAACGCCGACGCCCAGCGCTTTTTCATCGACGGGGCGGCAAACCAGCCGATCCAGTCCTGGGAGTTTACGGTTACCGACGACACCGGACAGGTGGTGTCGCGGGAAAGCGGTACCGGTGCGCCCCCGGAGGTGGTCGAATGGGACGGGACCACCGCCGACGGCACCGCACCGGAAGGGCGATACAGCAGCGCACTGATGATCCGTTACGACGACGAGAGCGAACGGACCGTCGAGACCAATCCATTTCTCCTCGATATGACGGATCCGGTACCCTCGTTTCGCCTCTCCGGGACGCCCTTCACCCCCGACGGGGACGGCAACCGGGATGAGCTGATCATCACGATTGACGCGGAGGACGCCAGTCCGATAGTGGCGTGGCTTTTCGAGATTCAGACCACCGACGGACAAACCCTTGCCCAATACACCGACATGAGCGACGTGCCGCGAACGGCGCGCTGGAACGGACGCCCCGGGCGCGGTTTCGTGGTACAGTCGGGGGACGAATACCGCATCGTTGGTGGTGTCCGCGATGAGGCGGGCAACGAGGGTCGCACGGAAACATCGTTTGTCATCGGGGCGATGACGGAGCGCCACCGCGGGCGGGCGCGGATTATGCTCCCGTCAATCCAGTTTCCCGCCAACAGCGCCCGAATCACCGATGCGTCACCAGCGGCACGGGAGCGGTTTGAAAATGTGGTGGACCGACTTGCCCGTATTCTTGCAATGACGGAGGGCACCGTGCTAATCGAGGGACATGCCAACAGCACGCGCTTCTCCGGAAGTTTACCCGATCCGGAAGAACAGCGGAGAGAACTGATCCCGCTGTCCCGGGACCGCGCAACGGTTGTCCGCCAGGCGCTGATTGAGCGGGGAATCGATGCGGATCGGCTGGAGACCGACGGTGTTGGCGCGACCGACCCGATCGCACCGTTCGGTGACGCTCGCCGCCGCGTGGAAAACCGGCGGATCGAGTTCTATCTGATCGATTAATGAAGGCGTGAGAGACCGGCGGGTTTACCGCCGGTTTCCGAGAAAGCGAAGCAGGAACAAGAAGAGGTTGATGAAGTCGAGGTACAGCTTCAACGCGCCCATGATTGAGACGCGCATGTAATCAGCTTCGTCAGCGGAATTTCCCATCTGGTCGCTCCACCGTTTGATCATCTGCGTGTCGTACGCGGTCAACCCCATGAACAGGAATACCCCGATAAACGAGATCGCGTAGTCCAGGGTTGCACTGCCGAGGAACATGTTGACCACCGACGCGATGATGATCCCGATCAATCCGGCGAACAGGTACTGCCCCATACCGCCGAGATCCCGGTTGGTCGTTACGGCGTACAGGCTCAACGCGCCAAACGTGCCGGCGGTGACAAAAAAGGTGGTGGCGATGCTGACACCGGTGTACGCGAGAAAGATCACCGACAGTGTGACCCCGTTCAAAAGCGCATACCCGGCAAACGACAGAGTCGCTGCGGTGGGACTCATCCGATGAATATTCGCAGAGAGAATCCACACCAGCGCCAGTTCACCGATAATGAGCCCGAAAAACAGGCCCCGGTTCATCACGATGGTGCGGACCAGTTGCGTGTTGCCTGATACGTACATCGCGACAACACCGGTGATCGCAAGGCCGAGAGTCATCCAGGTATAGACGTTGCGGAGAATACTTCGTTCGCGTTCGGCTGCACTCTGCAGCGCCTGAGACTGTTGTAATGCCATAAGTGTACTCCTTACTACCGGGTCGGTACCGGTCTTCAACGCAAAGGTACCACCAAAAAAATAAAAGTCAAGTGCTCCGGAAATCGTGGTACAATCGAAAGATAGACGGTGTAACGCTATGAAAGACGGAGCGATCGAACAAACAGATATACGTGCCGCGGTATTCCAGACGATCCCGACACCGATTGTGGCGGTGGACGGTGACGGCTCTGTGGTCGAGTGGAATCATGCGGCAGAGAAATGTACCGGGATACCCCGTCAAGAGGCGCTGAGCACCACGATCTGGGAGGTGCACGCCCGGATCGCGCCGGCGACGATACCGTATGAACAGGCGCGGGATTGTTCGCGCGAACAGTTCCAGACGCTCGTGGCGATGAGCTCCGATGCTGCCGACCAGTGGACGGAAGAATATGAGGGTGAGATCCTCTCCACCCATGGAGAGATGCACCACATCCGTTCGGAGGTTTTTCCCCTGTGGCTGGACCACCACCTGTTTCTGGTCGGAGTGCTGTTGACGACGGATCCAATCTCCGCGGAGGCACCCCGCGCTCCTGGAACGCCGCTCTTTAGGGGAGCCCACCACTCCACCCCGTCGGGTTCATCGCAGTATAAGATGGAGTCTGCTCACCGCTGAAGCCAGCACGTCCTCGGTATTCAGGGAACTCACCACAAACCACGGTCCGGACGCGAACTCTGCAACGTCCATCCCGTACAGATATCCCGGATGTACCAGAACTCCCGTTTCGGTAAGAATTCGAATTGCGATCGTCTCGTCGTCAAGCGTTCCAAAACGCATCGCCGCCACCGTCGGGTCGATCCGCAGGACCCGGTGAATACCGCCGCGCCACACGGTGTGCCGAACGTCCTCGAGACTCGGGATCTCCGTCAGATATCGGTCAAAGGCGGCGCGCTGCCGGTTCACGGTGTCCCGAACCGTTTCCAGCCACGGGCCGCCGCTGTCAGGGGCCGGCACTCCGGCGCTGTCCGTGAGAAACACCGTCGCGCACGCCTCGGCGAAACCGGATACGGTAAGGTACGCGTCGTGCCGTGTATCCAGATCATCGACAAGCGCGCGCCGGACGTCTGCGTCCCCGCCGGTTACCGCAACCCACCCGAGCTTGACCTCCGGTGCCGCCGCCATTTTGGACAGCCCGTTGATGCGAACGACCGGATCCACCGTTCCGGCG
>JAQIBO010000043.1 GCA_027859055.1 Spirochaeta sp. | reverse complement strand
TCCTTGTACTTCACCACCCGCGGGTTGTCCGTGGCTTGTACCGTGTCCGCATGGGCTTTCAAAAAGCCCTTCACCATCTCGTTTACGACGTTGTCAGGGTTGTTGATTATTCGTTGCATAGATATTTCTCCGTGGGGTTATTGTATCGTATAACCGCCATCTATGACGAGGTTTTCACCGGTAATCAGTGACGCCGAGAGGCGTTAAAATCACGATTCAGGCGGTCCGCGGAAGGGGGCCACTCAGTGCTCCTCCCAATCCCGCGCCTTTTCAACCGCTTTCTGCCATCCCCGGTACAACTCGTCCCGCCGTTCTTGCGTTGAGGTCGGCTCAAACTGGCGGTTCAGTTCAAACGCGTTTTCCAGCTCGGACTGGGATTTCCAGAAACCCGTCGCGAGGCCCGCAAGAAACGCTGATCCCCGCGCGGTGGTTTCCACGATCCGTGGCCGCAGGACGGGCACGCCAAGGATATCGGCCTGAAACTGCATCAGGAAATCGTTGTTGGAGGCGCCGCCGTCCACTTTCAGCTCCATCGTCTCAATCCCTGAGTCTTTTTCCATGCACTCGACGACGTCCCGCGTCTGGTACCCGATCGACTCCAGGGTGGCGCGGACGATATGGTCGCGGTTGGCGCCGCGGGTGAGTCCGACGATTGCGCCGCGGGCGTACTGGTCCCAGTAGGGAGCACCAAGCCCGACAAAGGCGGGCACCATGTACACGCCGTTGGTGTCGGGCACCTTAGAGGCGAAGTAGTTGGTGTCCGCGGCATCGTGAATCGCCCACAGCTCGTCGCGCAGCCACTGCACCGCCGCGCCGGTCACAAAGATCGCCCCCTCAAGGGCGTATTCCACTTTTCCCTCAAGGCCCCAGGCGATCGTGGTAAGCAGGCCCGTCTCGGACACGACCGGCTCTTCCCCGGTGTTCATCAGAACGAACGAACCGGTGCCGTAGGTGTTCTTGGCCATGCCCTTTTTGAAACACGCCTGGCCAAAAAGCGCTCCCTGCTGATCGCCGATCGCGGCGGCAACGGGAATCTCGGCACCACCAAAGGTAGCGGCGTCGGTATGCCCGTAGACCTCGCTGGACTGTTTCACCTCGGGCAGCATCCGTCGCGGAATATCGAGTTCGTCGAGCATTTTCTGGTCCCATTCAAGGGAACGGATGTTGTAAATGAGCGTCCGGGCGGCGTTGGAGTAGTCGGTCACGTGGACCGCGCCGCCGGTCAACTTCCAGATCAGCCAGGTGTCCACCGTACCAAAGAGCAGCTCCCCCGCCTCAGCCCGTTTTCGCGCCTCCGGGACGTTATCCAGCATCCATTTGATCTTGGTTCCCGAAAAATATGCGTCAATAACCAGACCCGTTGTCTGTTTCACGTACTCACTCAGGCCCCGTTCTTTCATGTCATCACAGATTCCGGCGGTGCGGCGGTCCTGCCAGCAGATTCCGTTCATGATCGGCTTGCCCGTTTCCTTGTCCCAGATGATCACCGTCTCCCGCTGGTTGGTGATGCCGATCGCCGCAACCTCACCGGGAACCGCCCCGGCCTTCTCAATCGCCTGCCGGGCGACACCGCTCTGGGTTGACCAGATATCCATCGGATCGTGCTCCACCCAGCCCGGTTTGGGGTAGATCTGGGGAAACTCCTGCTGTGCAACGGAAACGATCTGTCCGTCGTGATCGAAGAGGATCGCCCGGTTGCTGGTGGTGCCGGCGTCAAAGGCCAATACGTATTTCTTGTCCATATGCTCCCATTTTGTGTTGCGTTTGTAATTTTTGCAATGACTTTTTGTAACACCAGCCTGCACCTCAGCATCGCGCCACGGCTCACCAGCCTGCGCCCCAGCACCCGGCACCGCCCGCCCCCCGCGCGCCTTCCGCGCTCAAGATGTACCTTTTGTTATTTCCAGATTGACAAACGTTCACGCTCGGACTACCCTGTGGATATACAGAACGTCCCTAAATCCCCAAGGAGTACACCGTGGAGAAACGTACCTGCGATGTGGCCATCGTCGGCGCCGGCATTATCGGCGTGATGGTTGCACGGGAACTGTCAAAATACCAACTCTCCGTCGCCGTCATCGAGCGCGAATCCGACGTCGGCATGGGTCAAAGCACCTCCAACAGCGCAATTATCCACTCCGGGCACGATCCGGAGCCGGGAACGCTCAAGGCGCGGTTCAACGTGCGCGGAAACAAGCTGTGGTACCAGATCGCGCCGGAGCTGGACATTCCCCTGGAAAACAGCGGCGCCCTGGTCGTGGCGGTGGGGGCCGAGGAACAGGACCGCCTTCCCGCGCTGATGGAACAGGGACGCGAAAACGGCGTTGAAGGGCTTGAAATCCTCTCCCGGGAGGAGACGCTGGAACGGGAACCACATCTGACTCCTGACGTAAGCGGCGCCCTCTCCACGCCCTCCGCCGGCGTGGTGGACGCGTTTCAGGGCGTTCTCGGCGCGGCGGAAAACGCCGCTCATAACGGCGTTGAGTTTCTGCTCAACACGGAAGTGCGCGGCGCGATCGTGGAGAACGGCACGCTCCGGGCGCTGGAGACGACCTCCGGTACGGTGGAAGCCACGTGGTTTATCAACGCCGCCGGGGTGTACGCCGACGAGGTCATGCACCTTGCCGGAGATCACCCGGAGTTTGAGATTTCCGCCCGCCGGGGCGAATATTTTGTCTTTGACGAAAACGCGTTTCATGTGAACACCGTGCTCTTTCCGATGCCCGGCAAAAAGGGCAAGGGCATACTTGTCACCACCACCACCCACGGCAATACGATGATCGGCCCCAACTCGGACTACATATCCGACAAAGAAGACCACGCGGTAACGCAACACGGCTTGAACGAGATCGTCGCCGGAGCAACCAGACTGGTTCCCGACGCCTCTCCGCGCTACGTAATCGCCACCTTTGCCGGCGTTCGTGCCACCGGCAACCACCACCCCGACGGCCACGGACGGGACTTTCTCGTCGAACGCTCCGCCACAGTGAACGGACTGATCAATCTTGCCGGAATAGAGTCGCCCGGGTACGCCTCAGCCCCGGCGATCGCAGAATACGCGGTTGAGCTTCTCCGCGAGGCGGGCGTCACCCTCCAGGAAAAACCGGACTGGGACCCGATCCGTAAACGGATTCCCCGCTTTCGCGATATGAGCCATCCGGAGCGTGCCAATCTGGTGGCCGGCAACCCCGCCTTTGGCCGCATCGTGTGCCGCTGCGAGGAGGTGACCGAGGGCGAAATCGTCCAGGCGATCCATTCGCCAATCCCCGCTACCTCCTACGACGCGATTAAACGCCGAACATGGCTTGGCGCCGGACGCTGCCAGGGCAGCTTCGACTACCCCCGGACGATGGAAATCCTCGCCCGGGAACTCGGTGTCTCGATGACGGAGATCACCAAAAAGGGACCCGGTTCGGTGTTCCTGTACCGACAGACGAAAGAGGAAGTGATCTGATGGTTGTGAACACGGACTACGACGTTATCGTCATCGGCGGCGGCCCGGCGGGGATGTCCGCCGCGATAGAAGCGCACCGGGAGAACGGCGCCCGCGTCCTGGTGATCGAGCGCAACGATACCCTCGGCGGCATTCTTCCCCAGTGCATTCACAACGGATTCGGGGCGATCAACTTCGGCACCGATCTGCCGGGACCGGAATACTCACACCGCTACGAAGAGGAACTGCGAGAGCTGCCGATCGACGTGCTCCTGGACACGATGGTGATGGATCTCACCGCCGAGCTGGACGTGTACGCGATGAACAGTACCGACGGGTACCTCCACCTCCGTCCCCGGGCGGTTGTTCTTGCGATGGGGTGTCGCGAGCGCACCCGCGCCCAGATTCGTCTGCCCGGCACCCGCGCGGCCGGTATCTACACCGCCGGAACGGTACAGCGCCTGGTGAACATCGAAGGATATATGCCGGGAAACCGGATCGTGATTCTCGGCAGCGGCGATATCGGCATGATCATGGCGCGACGCCTCACGATCGAAGGCGCCGAGGTGCTGCGGGTGATGGAGCTCCTGCCGTTTCTCACCGGCCTGCGCCGCAACTACGTCCAGTGCCTGCAGGATTACGACATACCGCTCCATCTGAGCACCACCGTGAAAACGATCTACGGGGAAAAACGCGTCGAGGGAATTGAGACGATCCAGGTCGACGAAAATCTCAATCAGAAACCGGGAACGGAGGAGCAGATCGCCTGTGACACGCTGGTTCTCTCGGTCGGGCTGATTCCGGAGAACGAACTGTCCCGCAAGGCAGGGGTGGAACTGGACACGCGCACCAACGGCCCGTTAGTGGATTCCGACATGGCAACCAACGTGCCGGGTATCTTCGCCGCGGGCAACGTCACCGCCATTTACGACCTGGTGGACTACGTCAGCAAAGCGGGCGATGTCGCCGGCCGCAGCGCAGCGCGGCACGCCAAAGGCACCGCCCCCGGGCACGCCGGAAAACGGGCTATTCACCTCACCGCCGGGGAAAACGTGGGAAATATCATTCCTCAGTACCTGTATCCCGACGAACTCGGTGAGCGGGACGTCTTTTTGACGATGCGCCCCAGTTCCCTGATGGAACAGATGGTGAAAGTGGAACTCGACGCCGATGAAACGGAGGTGATGAGCTTCCGCGAGCAGTACGCGCGTCCGGCGGAGATGATTATCCGCAAACTCAAGGAGCGGGACATCGAAAAGCTGCGCAACAGCGACGCCACGGAACTGGTGGCGCGGATCTCATGACGCGAAGGAGTGCTCAACATGGATGACAGAACCGGCGGAACCCGGAGTATGGAAACAAAAGAGGGCGACTTCCGCACCCGCACCGATATCTGCCTGCGCTGCCCCCAGGGGTGCGAGGTCCGCACGATTCTCGGTGCCAACGACGAAATCATGGAGATCAACGGCAACCGCTGCAAGCTGGGTCGGGAGTATGTGGAGCAGGAAATTCGCGACCCGCGCCGGGTACTTCCCACCAGTATCCGTGTCCGCGGCGGAGAGCGTCCGTTGGTGTCCGTCTGGACTCCCGAACCGATGCCCAAGGGCATGCTTCTGGAGCTTGCCAAAGACTCGCGGAAGATCGAGGTTGATGCGCCGGTACACGTCGGAGACGTGATCGTCGACAACTGGCGCGACACGGGCGTGCGCCTCGTCGCCAGCGCGGAGGTCCTTGCGACGTGATAACGCCGCCGAGATGTCTTATACTGACCGTATGCACACACAGAGCCGTTGCGTTCACAGAAACGGTCACGCGTTTGCCACCGCTGCCGTTGTGGCACTCTCCCTTGCCCTCGCCCTCGCCGGACCCGCACGCGTCACCGCCCAGGAAGCCCTCCCCGGTGCGGCGCCGGTTTCCGCCGGGGAGCGCGGCCCCGGTGACGAATGGGTACGGTTTACCCTCGCAGAAGCGGGCTCCCCGCCGGTGGCGTGGGGCGCGTCCTCCGTTCTGGAAGCGGACACCGCGCTCCGTCCCTCCCGGTATGGGCCGGAAAAAGCGCTGGATGGGGATATTGCCACCGCCTGGGTGGAAGGCGTACCCGGCCCGGGGAGCCGCGCCGGCACCAACGCCCCCGGTGAAGCGTACTACCTTGGAACACCGGAGATCCCCGCCGCCCTCGGGTTTCACAACGGTTACGGACAGAGCGAACGCCTCTTTTCCATGAATTACCGCGTCAAAGAGCTGGCGGTGCAGATCTACGCGGCGGTCCACGTGGACGTCCTCTCCTCGGAGTTCGCCACCCCCTAAGACGCCAGAGAGATCTCCCCGGAACGCACGATCGAACTTACCGACACCCTCACCGCCCAGCGCGTACCGCTTCCCTTTAACCGCGCCGCCCTGCGCCGCGAGATGGCCGCGTTCCAGACCTCCACGGAGGTCACGGAGTGGCAATTCCCGCTGGCCCGGGAACACGGGATGACCCCGGACCTCGGGCTGACCGCCGGGTTCCGCTACATCCTCCGCGTGGAAATTGTCGATGTTTATCCGGGGACAACGTGGGAAGATACGTGCATCGCGGAAATCTGGCCCGACTACGGGGCGATCACAGCAGTTGCGGTCGCCTCCGACGACCGCACCCTGACCGCGTCCTTCCGCGGCGCCGCACCGTTTCCGACCTACCGGTCCCTGGAGTACGCCCTTACTGTCGTTGAGACCAGTGACAACGGGGAGTGGGTGATCGTTGCCCGGGAGCCGTACTACGACCAGCCGCGCCACCCCACCAGCTACGCGCTTGTCCACGCCCCCAGCGGGCGCAACGTGTCGCAGGCCATCCTCGGCAAGCCCGTCGGCGGCGGCACGCAAACACCCTTTCACGCGAAGTCGACACCTCGACGCTGAGCGGCGCCTGGAGCCCCGCCAGCGACACCGTCGCGGTGCCAT
>JAQIBO010000520.1 GCA_027859055.1 Spirochaeta sp. | reverse complement strand
CGCCGGAATACTGGCTCGCCCGGGAAGCCGACCAGCCGTTCATCGATTTTTCCGATGAAGGTGCGATCGACGCGTTTATCGATCGTCTCACCGATCAGGCGGAACGGCGCGATCAGGTGCGCGAGTGGGGCGGGAGACTCCAGACGATCGCTATGGAGCGGTACACGATCGAGCATATGGCATCGGTCCACGTTGAGATGTTTCGGGAGATCGCCGGCGAGACGCATTGATCCGTTTGAGAACGGCAGGGCTCTACGCCCCCCGGCCGTACGCTCCCGGAGGACCGCCGCGTAACCACCAGACGACGGCCGCGAAATAGGCAGCGATCAGTTCCTGCAGTAAGCCGACAGCTTCACGCCACCGTCCGTCCCGGATCGCGCCGCCGATGCGTTTCCAGAACCGGAAGCGCGCCAGCAACTGTCGCGGATCTACCGCCCGCTGCCAGTTGGTTCCGTCACTTATCGCAGCGAGTTCCGGAATCGGATCAACTTGGCCCCTGTCCACGGCGATCCCCGCCTGAAGCGCCAGGGTCGAGTACTTCCGCTGCGCGAGACTCTTCCGCCAGTCCGCGGAAACCGACTCCGCGATCGCCACCTTCTCGAACAGTATCTCCGGCGTATTTACGATCGTTCCGACGCGGCTCAGCCGTACCCAGAGGTCCGAATCCTGGGCGTAGCGGAAAAACTCCCGATATCCCCCGATCGATTCGTACGCGCTGCGCCTGATCACGGCGCACTCGTGGGTAGCCGGTTTTGGTACCTTCCCGTGGACAAGGTCTCGCGGCGCAATACCGTCAAAGGTTCTGGTCGACAGCGTGTTCCCATCGGGCGTGACAACGCGGACGCCGCACCCCGCTGCGGCGTTTCCCGCGTCGGTTTCGAGGAGTGCCAGCAGCGTTGAGAGTCGTGACGGGTAGGAGATATCGCCGGAACCATGGAGACCGATGTACGGCGCGGTCGTGCGCTCCTCGATACACCGCTTGAGCGATCTGGTGAATCCCTCGTTCTCCTTGGCCCACACGACCAGCTCGACACCCCGTTCGCGAGCCGGGGCGACCATCTCCCGGAGCCGTTCCAGGGTATCGTCGGTGGAACCATCATCGACCGCGAAGACCCGATAACCGGTAAGATCCTGGGCGATAATGCTCCCGATCGACTCCGCGACGCGATACGCGCGGTTGTACCAGACCGTGACGACGTCGATGATCGGTGCGGCGGTGCCGCCACTGTCTTCGTTCATGGATGACACCCTACCAAATCGGACCGATCTGCGGTATAACCGGGGTGAGTGAAACGTGCACAAACGCGCTCTACCGTTGCCTACCACGCCGACGACCTCCTGATCGCTGCCAGCGGCAATCGCCTCATCGTCGCTGGAACTGTCGGGTCGGCGGCATCTCAGACCGCCCGTGTGCCCGTATCCGGATTCCGTTACCACCTCGGTATCGGCCGCCTCGGCCGACGCCTTGTCCGGGGCGGGGTCCGTCACGTTGTGGTCCTCCCCGGCGAGGGCATCGCGGTAGATCCAACTATAGCAACGGGCGGTGACCCTGCGATCATCGCGGTCGCGGGAAAACGGTTCTACCGGATAGATCTTGATCCGGTAACCGGCAGGCGGGTGGTCACTCCCGGCGCCAGTACCGTCGGGTCCAACCCGCTCTGTACTCCTGCGGTGGCCTCCGTTGCCGTCGATGCGGTGAACGGCGCGGCCCGCGTCGCCGACGCTGGTAGCGCCGGCCCCGCGCTCTACTACGGAGAGTACCGCCCCAATCCCGAGCGCTCACCGGTCCACGTCTGGCGCTCCACTGATTGTGCCGCTACATTCGATCCGGCCTGGACGTTCTCCGATGTCCGTCACGTCCACGGTGTCTTTGCCGACCCCTTTGATCCGACCGCGATCTGGGTCACCACCGGCGACGACGACTCAGAGAGCGCGATCTGGCGGACCCCCGACGGTTTTCGCACCCTGGAGCCGATCGTCCGGGGCGGGCAACAGGCGCGCGCGGTAGACCTCGTATTCACCGCCGAGGCGGTCTACTTCGGTTCCGACACCCCCCGCGAACAGAACTGCCTCTACCGCCTCGACCGGCCCTCCGGCCGCGTCGACCGGCAACAACCGGTCGCCGGGAGTGTTTTCTGGGGCCGCGCAACCCCGGACGGCTGGCGCGTCTTCTCCACCGTCGTAGAGAAAAGCACGGTCAACACGAGTCGGTACGCCGAACTCTGGGCCACCCCTCCCGGGCGCGACGAATGGCGCTGCATCCTGCGCCTCCGCAAAGACCCGTTCCACGACAAGTACTTCGATCACGGCCAGATCCGCTTCCCCGCAGGCCCGGGAGAACCCGGAGCGATCTGGATCACGCCCTATGCCGTTTCCGGTGACCAGCGCAGTAGAAAGATCGAACTTGCGTTGAGCTGGGAGAACGCTCTCCAGGGAGCGGTGCAGTGACACCCGGATCGCCGGGGAAGGGGCCGGGTGTCTCCGCCGGCGGCGACACCCGTAGTGACGGCGACACCCGCGCGCCCGGGGATCGCCGCGCCGGAGCCATGTACCGTCTGGGACGCCTCATCCGCACCGTCCGCCATCTGCGCCCCCGGCAGATTCTCCTCCGTCTCCTCCGGCGCGGCCCCGTCGCCCGCCTCCAGCGCATTATCTTTGGCCCACCGTGGCGCCGTTTCGCGCGCCGCATCGCCCGCCCTATCCGCACGGTGGTGGACACTCAGGGGCGATCTGGGACCGGCGGTACGGAAAACGATCCCTTTGCCCACGCTCCTGATCCGCCCGCGCACCTGACCGCCGCCGCACTCGTGGTCGACGGGGTTTCCGTGTCGGTCGATCCCGCATCCTGGGGTGATGACGCCGGGGACTCTCGTTTCCGTTTGTACCGCCTCCACTCCACGCTCTTCCTCGCCCACACCGGGACCGACCACGCCGCGGCAACGGCGTTCCTCGATCGGTACATCGATCTCCTATCCGGTGACCCCGACGCGGTCGGCCCCGGGGGAGAACGCTCCTGCGCCGTTGCGTGGGAGACGCACCCCGTATCGCTGCGGCTTATCAGCTGGGTCCGTTTTGCCGGTCGTGCTACCGCCGCGGGCACGGTACTCCCTGAACAGTTTGCCGCCGCCCTCGCATACCAGGCACGGTGGCTCGCCCGCCACATCGAGTACGAGACCGACGGGAATCACCTGGTCGACAACGCCGTGGCGCTGATCCTCGCCGGTTGGTACCTCGGCGGGCGGGTGGGGTTCCGCCTGTATCTGCGTGGGCTGCGCGTTTTCTTCCGTGAACTCCCCGGTCAGCTCCTGCCCGATGGTCGCCACGACGAACGGTCGCCGATGTACCACCGCCTCATGACCGAACGCGTTCTCGACGTCGTCGCCGTTACCGGGGGAGATACGGGTGGCGACGCCTACGGGTACGCCCGACGCTTGCTCGTCGCGCTTCGTCTTGATGGCGGTCCTGAAGCGATGACGAACGACGCATTTCACGGTCTTGCGCCTACCGACGACGCGTTGATCGCGTACGGTGGGTCCCTTGGCGTGGTACCCGGCGGCGAGGACGTGGCACCTGTGATTTCCCGTGGACCGTTCCGCGTGATCTTTGATACCGAGGCGATCGGTCCGGACCATGTCCCCGGCCACGCCCATGCGGATACGTTGCAGGTGCTGCTCTGGCACCGGGAAATCCGCATGCTGGTGGACACCGGGACCAGCACCTACGACCCCGGCGCGCGCCGCGACTACGAACGGAGCACCGCCGCGCACAATACCGTGACGGTCGGCGGCGAGGATTCCAGCGAGGTGTGGGGGAGTTTTCGCGTGGGGCGCCGCGCCCGCGTTGTCTCCGTCCGCACGGTGGTGGACACTCCCGCGAGCTACCGTGTTGTCGCGGTGCACGATGGCTACCGGCGGCGCGGCGTCCTCCACAACCGCGAGGTCGAGGTCACACCGGAACGGGTTGTCGTGACCGATCGGATCGTGCCGGCCCGGCGCGTCGCGCCCGCCTCCGCGGCGGGGCCGCCGGCGTCCGTGGTACAGGCCCGCGCGTACTGGCACCTGGCGCCGGAGATTGCCGGCTCCCTCCGCAGGATCTCTGCGAGTCGGGTGGCACTCGCGGGTCTCGAGGTGGAATTCCGCGGCGCAACGAAGTTCGATATAGGAC
>JAQIBO010000265.1 GCA_027859055.1 Spirochaeta sp. | reverse complement strand
TGGCGTCCAACATGAACAGGATCCAGGCCTCCCATTCTCCGGCTGCGGTCACGCCTCTCAGTAGGCGGTAGTATTCGGCTTTATGCTCGATGATATGGGAACTGGGGTAGAGAATAGGAGTATCAAGGTAACGCTTCAGAATCAAGTACAGCACGTTCAGAATTCGTCCAGTACGCCCGTTGCCATCCAGGAACGGGTGAATGGTCTCGAATTGATAGTGGAGGACCGCCATGTCGGCGAGACTGCTCGCCTTGCTGTTGTAGAAGTCGGCGAGATTCGACAGCAACCGTCGAATCACATCCGGATCCTGCGGAGGCGTGTACACAACCTCTCCGGTACGGTCGTTCACGAGAGCGGTTCCAGGCGTCGCGCGGAGCCCTGCATCGTTGCCAATGATCTCAGTCTGAATCCTGATAATGTGGTTGACCGAGAGGTACCCGTGGTCCCGGACGAGAGCCTCGCCGATACGGAGCGCCGATCGGTATTGCATGACTTCTTTCGTCGATGCGTCTACCCCAGCGGACGAGCCGGCGACCAAGGCGCGGTACAGCCTGTCCTGAGTAGTCACAATGTTCTCGATCTCGGAACTGTCCTTCGCCTCCCGAAGCGCAATCGCATTAATGAGAATCGCCTGATTCGGGATGATGTTTGCCACGCCCTTGAGTTCAGCGAGCGCTTGCCGAGCGTCTGCTTCTCGGCGTAGAACGGGCACCGAATCTGTCACATGCGCCGGCGGAGGCAGTGGTGGCAGAGCATCATTGGGGCCAGATGGCTGGAACGGCGGTACATGAGGGGACATATATGCACCACATTACGCATTTTTGGTACGCGTTACAAGCATATGTACCAGAATCGCTGATTTATGCCCCGCTTTGACCACTACAACGGTAATTTCGGTATCAATTCTCTATCGCGGTATTCCGGGGAAGTGAAAAGCGGTCACCGGATCGGCCGGGGGTCGCGGCCGCGCGCCGCGTGTGCCTGGTGGGGTTCAATGGGAGTCATTGGGAGTCATTCGCGCGTCGTCTCGGCAGTACCGTCTTCAGATAGTCATCGGTTGCTTCGAAAATTGGATCCGCCTGGTTAACTCGTTTCATCAGCGGAATGATCTTGGTCCGCACCCCCATACCGCGGGAATCGACGTACCCGTAATCACGCAGGATCTCCATGATGAGCGTGTTCCGCGGCGAACGTTGGCCGGCTACCATTTTCCGAACGTGTCCAGTCCCTGTGGGCCAGGGCGTTGATAACGGTTTCCCGTATCGCCTCCCATGGATACAAACGTATCTTTTCACGCCGCATGTGCTCGTCAATCGTGAATGATTCCTGCGTACGACGGCACTTCGGGCTTCTGTTCCCCGCCAGAAGAAGTTTCCCCAAAACAGATAGCCTTCCAGATTGTTCGATTTCTGCTCGTTGTCTACTCGTAGTGCGTCCACATCCGAATTACTCTCACGATCCCTTCTTTCTGAAACACTTCATAGACCAATCGATGTTGAATGTTGATCCGACGTGAGTAGGCACCTGCAAGATCTCCTATGAGCTTCTCAAACGGAGGAGGGTTCTGGAATGGATCCGATTCCAGAACAGCCAGTAGTGTTTCCGTTTTTTCTCTTAGTCCTGCTTCTGCTATCTTCCTGGAGTCCTTGCGTGCTTGTTTCGTGTACACGATCTCCCACATTACCAGTCAAGCTCCTTCGAGCTTTCTGATAGTGGTTCCTTCATGCCTTCAACGATCGATTCTCGCATTCCGGGTATGGATGTCAAATAGAGGGTTTCCTGTATCGAATTCCAGTCATCCTCGGAAAGGAGTATAGCGTTATTTCTTTTGCCTGATATAATCACTGGTTCATGCGATTCGTTCGTTTGATCAATCAGCCGGTATAGGTTTGCACGGGCGTCGCTTGCGTTGAGTATGGTCATTTCTGATGATCCTCCATTATTAACGTACGTAGTGTCGTACGTTATGTCAAGTACATGGACCAGTCTTCTTCATTCTGCCCGCCGGGCAATCGAACGCTCCAGTTCACGCACCAGCTTAGCTGGTCGCGTGCAATTGGTTGTTAGAAGGGTCCTTGTATAGCTGCTGCACCGTGATTTGCAATCCAAGGGCCTTTGCGATCTTTGCGACTGTAGCGAACGTAGGGTTACCCTCAGGTGACAATGCTTTATACAAGCCTTCTCTGGACAGCCCTGTGTCTCTTGCAAGCTGACTCATGTTCTTGGCGCGGGCGATAACCCCGAGCGCGTGAACAATAAAATCAGGATCATCGCCAGCTTCCTCAATACAAGCCGCAAGATACAGTTGAATGTCTTCGTCTGTCTCAAGGAATTCGGCCGAATCCCAACGATTTGTCTTAATACCCATAGCCTACACCTCTAACTGCCTGGCAATATCTTTGGCCTTGGCGATGTCCTCCCTCTGAGAACTTTTGTCGCCACCCGATGTAAGCGCCCGCAGAAAAACGTAAGGATCTGAGAGAAATAACCGAATTATCGTAGAGAAGACTGGAAGGAAAGGATAAGGGAAACCGGGCTTAGTTAGGTTGCCGCCTGACCCGGTCT
>JAQIBO010000460.1 GCA_027859055.1 Spirochaeta sp. | reverse complement strand
GCCGTCTGACGCGTGTCGGTGAACAGATGGCGATTTTCCCGCTGCTCCCGCGGCATTCACGGATCATCGTCGAGGCGATTCACCATTATCCGGACGTCCTCGATGAGGTGCTGGTGGCGGTGTCGTTTCTGACCTCCTCCACGCCGTTTGTGCTGCCCCCCGGTGAGGAAACTGAGGCGCGCCGGGCGCACCACCGGTACCGCAACGACCTTGGCGACTTTGTCAGCTATTTGCGGCTCTTTTCAGCGTATCAGGAGACCGACGACGCGAAGTCGTTTTGCGACAGCAGATACCTTGACCCCCGAACGATGTCGGAGATCCGCAACGTGAAGGAGCAGCTTACGGAGATCGTCAGCGATATGGGCGTTCCAATCCTCACCGGAGGATCACGTCAGGACTACCTTGCGGCGATCGGACGCGGTCTGATTCAGTTTGTGTGCATCCATACCGGCAAAGGGGTCTACCAGAGCCTCACCGCCGAACGGATCCAGATCCATCCGGGGTCCGGCATGTTTCGGGAAACGCCGCAGTTTATCGTTGCCGGCGAGATCGTTCGAACCAGTCGAACCTGGGCGCGCAGCGTTTCACCGTTGGAAAAAGAATCCCTCCGGGCGATTTCCGAGGATTTGTACGCCCGGCTGAAGGAGACCCAGTCCAAGGGTGGCCGCTCTCGCGATACCGTTCCGTCCGACGATAAAGGCAAACAGCGCGAAACGACGTGGCAGGTTCAAATCGGGGGCACCGCATTTACGCTGGCACCGTACAAGGGAAAAAAGAAGATCGCCGTGCTGCCCTGGAATGATCTTGCCGGTCTGTACAAACGGGGACGGCCACCTCAAGTCAGTGGAAACGCCGGCAAACTGCGCGCGCGGGTCGAAATCGGTGACTTTGTCCTGCTGAACGGTGAACGCCTGTCGACGGTGCTTCGCATCGGCAAGCACATTGAGCGTTCACCGGAGATCCGCCGTGACTGGGTCGGGAAACTCTCCTTTACCGTCCCGCAACAGGCGGGTGAGCTGGTGGAAATGCTCCCGTCGGTTCTGCAACTCGCCCCGGCAAAGAAAAACGCCCAGACCCTCGGGTTTCTGGCGCTGTACGCCCACGCCGACGGAAAGTACTGGTTCAAACCCAATCGGAGTTTCTTTAACGCGGTCCAGGAAAGCCTCGCCAGTCTGGAACAGCTGATCGACGAGCTGGACGAGGCGGGGAAAGACGGCTATTCGGCCCAGGTCGGAGCCACCTACCGAAGACTCCTGGACATCATGGAAAAGGAGGATTGAGACGGCCCGCCCCCGACCTCGGGCCGTCTGCGGCGTTACCGGTAGATCGTCAGCCGGTACTCACCGGTCGTCCCGTACAGAGCAACCACATAGATTCGGTACGTTCCGTTCTCCGGCAGCGTGACGTCGAGACGGCTGTTGGTCCCGCCGCCTCCGTCGTCGTCGCGGCCCAGATTTGTTCCGTCCGGGTTGGCAACGTACACCACCGTATCAAAATCGTCTGATTCAACGGCGAATCCGATCGTCGATCCGGCGGATCCTTCGTATTCATACACGTCGTACAGCGTGCCGTCATAGGCGCGTTCGTCGCTCTCCGCAAGAACGCCGCGGTATTCCGCCTCAACGGTGATGGTCCGCTCGGCCACGGACAACTCGTAACGCCCCGTCTCGTCGCCGCCAAGGCTGGTTGCTACAACCGTGATCGTCTCCTCCTCGGAGAAGTCGTATGAAAGACGACTGTTGAACATTCCGCCGCCGTCGTCGTTGCTGTACTCCTGTCCGCGGGAATCGACGATCTGCAGGTACGCATCAAAATCATCGGAGATCAGGTCGATCACAACACTGGTTCCCGGCCGTCCGGTCAGCTGATACCGCGCAGCCCGCCTGCCCTTAAGACCGGCGATCAGCTCACCGTTCACGCGGTCTCCCGAAGAAATCGTTTCAAATGGGCCCGCCTGGCGAACGATGATCTCGTAGGCCCCCTCTTCATCGGCAAACAGCGGCGAAACGGCGATTTCCATCGTTCCGGTGGTCGTTATCTGACGAAGAAACCCGGCGTTCCGCCCATCGTAGTCGTCGTTTTCTACCGTTCCGCCGTCGGGAAAGCGCGCCGCGATGTACGTGTCCACGTCGATGCTTCGCACAATGACCTCGATCAGCGTCCCCTCTTCAACCCGCACCTGGTAGGTGTCCTCGGCGCCCCCGTCCAGTCCGCGGGGGTCCGTCGCGTCAAATCGGTCTTCTGTGGAGAAAAGCACGTCCTGCGCCGTCACCGTCGAGACACACACGAACAGTACCACCAATACGATCCAACTGGTTCTTGCATTCATCGCAGCCCCCTTTTGTTTGCGTAGTCCGGCGGTCCGTCGGAATGGTGCGCCGGAACGATATACCCCGCCGATTACCGTTCAAGTATATCGATAATCGTCGCCGGTACCAGTGTTTGCAGACAGGTTTGCTGCGGCCCCCGTTGCAACACAAAGCGAAGCCCGGCGGCGGTTCGTTTCTTGTCCCGCTGCATCGCCTCAACGATCGCAGGGGCTGTAACCGGCGCCGGTCCGACGTTGTAGCCGTAGCGCTCCAGTAGTGCGAGAACGCGGTCAGCCCACGCCTGGTCGGTCGTTCCGAGGGTCAGCCCGGCGTGCATCGCCCGGGCGATTCCCCACGCGACCGCTTCTCCGTGGGTCCATTCGCCGAGGCCCAACACGCTTTCCACTGCATGCCCGAAGGTGTGTCCCAGGTTGAGAAACGCCCGCGGCCCCTGCTCCGTGAAGTCGGTGGCGACCACGCCGGCCTTCACCGCCACCGCCCGACCGATCACCTCAGACAACACCTCGTCGTCCCGCGCAAGGACCGCATCCCGCGACCGTTCCAGGAGTTCAAGCAGATCGGCATCACCGAGAAATGCCGCCTTGAGCACCTCCGCCAGTCCGCTGCGATACTCCCGTTCCGGAAGCGTTTGCAGAAAATGCGGACAGATCCGTACCTCTCGAGCGGGATAGAAACTTCCAACGATGTTCTTGTATCCGCCGTAGTCGATGCCGGTCTTGCCCCCGACTGCAGCGTCAACCATCGCGAGCAGTGATGTCGGCGCAAGCACGACGTCGATACCCCGCAGGTACACGCTCGCGGCAAACGCAACCAGGTCGGTTACCGCGCCGCCGCCAACGGCTACAACACAGCTTTCCCGTGTGAGTTGTACCTCGGCGAACCGGTCAAGGAGGGAAAAGAGCACGTCCCGTTGCTTGCACCGCTCTCCGGCGGGTACAACGGTTCGCGGTATCGACTCCCCGGCGGGGAGCGGAATCTTCACGGTATGCTCGTCGTACACGACCATGTCGCAGGGACGCGGTGTTCCATCGTTGTCACGAGAGCACGGTTCAAACACCGATTCGATATCGGTCATCGTCACCAGAGTAGGGAAGCCGCCAAGGTTGAGTTCAGTCAGGGTGTGCCCGGTCATACCGCTATTCTACCGGGCATGCAAGAACTCGCCAACACACGTTCGGTGTCCTGACGATGCGGCGGAGAAATCAGTTGGTGTGCTGCACCTCGACTGCCCGGGAGG
>JAQIBO010000418.1 GCA_027859055.1 Spirochaeta sp. | reverse complement strand
GTTGAGAGCAAGGAGATTGGTGTTGCGGGCGATCTCTTCGATGATCGTGATCTTCTCGGCAATCTCTTTCATCGCGTTGACCGTCTCGCGCACCGCCTGACCGCCCTCATCGGCGTCCTTGGAACTCTTCTGAGAGATCTTGTCGGTCTGCAGCGCGTTGTCCGCGTTCTGGCGGATATTGGAGCTCATCTCCTCCATACTGCTGGAGACCTCTTCCGCGCTGGCGGCCTGTTCAGTGGCGCCTTCACTCATCTGCTGCGCCGACTGGCTCAACTGATCCGAGCCGTAAGTAACGTTCTCCGAGGCGGAGCGAATATCCCGTACGATATCCCGCAGACGTGTAGACATGTTCTTGAGCGCCTGAGCGAGGTCACCGATCTCATCTTTTTGATCCACGTCCAGAGTGGCGTTGAGATTTCCGTTACTGAGTTCAGTGGCAAAATCTACGCCTTTGGCAAGCGCCCCGGTGATAGCCCGGGTAATGACAAAGGCGATAATGACCGCAAGGATAATCGCGATCACGATACCAATGGCAACCGCCGTGACCGACGTCTGAACCAATGCGACTACTTCATCGGCGATCTCATTTGTCGCCTCCACGCCGGCCATAGCAGTCTCCTGCGCGGCTGCGAGCACCTCGTCGGCAGCGGCGCCGCGATCCTGGTTGAGCTGCAGGAGCTCAGTGTAGTTATCCTGGATCGCTTCAACGGCTTCACGGTAATTCGTCGTCGACTGGGCTACCTGGTCGAGATCCGCCAGGTCCTGTTCCAATCGGGTCACCTGCCGGATCTCCGCAAGAATCCCGGGAATGCGGTTCAGTTCCGTCACCGCAGCACCGAGCGCGGCAGGATCGTTCTCCAACTGCGCCTTGAAGTTTGTCACCCGGGCGTTGTTGACGATATCGATCACGTCGTTGACGCGGTTGATCTTGAAGATCCGCTCCTGTAACGCGGCACCGGAAGCACCGGCGTTGACTTCCGCATCAAACTGGCGGTTCTGGCTGTCCAACAGCGTGTTGACCGCGTTGACCGCGTTCGCCGCCGTGGTATCGTTGATCGTACGGTTGGCTTTGATATCGTCGATAACCACCTTGGTATCCTGGGCAAGCGCGTCGTACTGAGCCATCGATTCCCGTGCCACGAGAACCTGCTCCGCTAACGCGGTGAGACCGGTGTACTGCTGTGACAGCGCCTCTGCCTCGTCAAGGTATCGCTCAACCTCAGCGTCGTATTCCATCCCCGTTTCGAAGAAAGAATCCTGAAACGTGAGCGAGTACCCCCGGTTGGCGTACATCATCTGCAGCGCGTTGCGTTCGATGTTGTTGGCAATCTCTACCTCAGCAACGTATTCGTCCCGCAGTCTGACAGAATCCGTTTGAATCTGTAACAAGTTAAAAACTGCAAGCCCGCCGACAATAGCGAGCAGTGCGATCAGCAACCCGAACCCCAGCGCCATCTTGAGCGCCATTTTCAGGTTTTTCAGCATATAGAGCCTCCGTGTGAAATGTTGTGCACCATTTACCGGATAGCGTACGTTACTCGGCGCGAGATTGCAAGAAATGTGCGGAAGAGAATTGCACGAGTCGCTCCTGGTGCACGAGTAGTACCGCCGGATCGGTGCGGAGGGTCTCAAATGTGGCAGCTGCGGCGCCGGTCAATTCCAGGCGCACCAGGATGCCGTCAGGCATCGGAGTCTGGCCCACCCGGCGCACCCCGGGCAGCGCGGCGATTGCGTCGGCGTCGCTCCCGGCGCGCAACAGAACTGAAACGCGGGATCGTCCTGCAGGATCCCACGTCGCCTCCGCCCGGGCGCGGGCGTACTCGGCAAGACGGTCGGCGGACAGAACGCGCGGCGTTACCTCCCCCGCTTCCTGCGAGGTTGATGACGATGAAAAGCGTCCGTACGGTTCGCTTAACGCGCGCCGCAGCGCCGCCTCCATATCAACGAGCCCGTAGCCGTACTCCGCGTCCCAGCCTGGAGCGCCGAGGTCACGGGCGGTCTCCCGCAGAATCTGCCGCGTTTCCGCGGCAGAGAGGTACGGATTGGCGCTGCGCACCATCGCCGCCGCGGCGGCTACCAGGGGGGCGGCCATGGAGGTGCCGGCGGAATAGGCGTATGGGCTCGGGTAGTAGGTGCTGATAATCCCGAAAATATTACTAGTATTAGTTCCCGAGGTCGTGGCACCTGGTGCAACTATCTCAAGATCCGACCCAAAGTCGGAGAACTCCGAACGTCCGAAATCTTGATCAATTGAACCTACAGCAATGACATTCGAAAAACGCGCCGGATAATCTACGCCGTTATTCTTACCGATCGGCGCCAACGGACCCTTCCCATCAGGATCAATTCCGTTACCAGAAGCGGCCACTATCACTACGTCCGCGGAACTCGCAGAATCGACAGCATTCTGGAGCAGAAGCGCTTCGGACGCTGACAGCACCTCTCCGCCAAGACTCATATTTATCACTTCGGCTCTACGGGGCGGAGTGATGTCTGATCCGTTCTCCAATCCGGCGGAATACATGATCGCGACAGCGATGTCACTGACGAAACCATCTCCATTTGCATCCAGGGCAATAACCGGCCTCACAAGAAACATCGGTCCCGGCCAGCCGTTGTAGGTGGCGCCGGCGATGCCGCGTCCGTTGGCTCCCCGCGCCGCGATAAGACCGCTGACATGGGTGCCATGGGCGTCTCCAACCATTGATGGGGGAAGCCCTTCAGGAATCGGCATAGTATTTCCGTTGACGAAATAAAACCCGTCAGTTGACAATACCGACGACAGGTCTTCATGCCCGGCAACTATGCCAGCGTCAATGACCGACACGATGACTTGCTGCAAGTCCCGCCCGGCGTAGGACACACCCGCGGTTGCCTCGTACAGCGCCCACGCCCCGGGAGCGTTGATAGTATCCAGGTACCACTGGTAGTTATCGCCATCCGTGAACAATGGGTCGTTGGGATTGACGGCGACCGGGTCGGGAACTTCGGCGGTCTGGGTGGAAAAGGGGCCGTTGTCGCAGCCGACGATCAACAGCGCTGACAACACGACGGCAAGAGAAACACACATGCGTAACAGCGCAATGCGGCGGATGATCACCTGTGAAATGTACACCGCGGGGACGGAGCTTTCTACCCACCGGGGACGGAGGGGTCAGTTCTAAACGGGTCAGTTCTCCAGAATTGTGATCTCAACGCGGCGGTTGCGGCGGCGGCCCGCCTCGGTGTCGTTGTCGGCGACCGGGCGCCGCGCGCCGAAGCCCTGGTACATGATATTTTCCCGGTCCCGGGCGCCGAGGTTGATCAGGTACTCCCCCACCGCGGCGGCGCGCTCTTCACTCAACATCTGTCGGCCCTGGGGCGTCCCCGCAAGGGCGGTGTGGCCGCTCACCAGGATATCCCGGTCAGGGTAGCGGCCCAGAATCTCCGCCAGCCAGCGCACTTTCTCGCGTTCACTGTCCAGAAGCACCGCCGAATCCGGGGCAAAGCGGATGTTTTCCAGGGAAACGGTAACTCCCTCCTCGTCGGAGCGGACCGTTGTGTCGTCGATGCCGTCGGAATCGATCGCGCCCTGGATCTCGTCGCGCAGGCGGTCGCGGTCCAACGGGGGTGCGGCGACGATGCGCCCGTCGGCGCTGCCGCGGTATTCACTCCGGGTGCCGTCGGCGAGCTGCAGAAACAGGGTGTAATCCTCTTCGTAGTAGTGGGCCCGCCCGGCGAGGAAATCCCAGTACAGCTCCTGGGAGAAGCGTGCGGTCATCACGCGAATCGTCTGCGCCTCGGGGCGCGCCGGCGGTGGCCGGTAAAAGAGGTTGTAGCGAATGCGAATCACGTCGTAGGTTCGGTCTTCAAACTCACGGGGGCCGAGGTATTCGTACTGCACGTCCACGGGGATACCGACCGGCTCGTCGATGCCGAGGCCCTCGCGGAAGTCGTATACCTCCACCGCCGGCGCGCTCCACGTGTCACCCGGGGCGATCTCCCGCTCCGGAAAGGTGGGAATGTCCCGCACCTGGGGCACGAAGGAGTCCCGGGCCACCGTCTGGCGCCCGGCTTCATCCTGGGTGAACTCTACGCTGTAGGAGCGCTCCAGCTGGAAGGCGCCGCCGCCGGTGTCCGCCTCTTCGGATACCTGGTAGTGCGCCTCCAGGGTGCCGATAACGCCGTCCGCCACCTGATCAAGGGCGGTGACGGCAATTTGTATGCGGGTGAGGACCTCCGCGGAACCGACCGGTTCGTTATCAACGAAAAGATTTTGATCGTTGACTCCCACGATGCGGTATTCTTCTCCGGGGCGATAGCGGTGGACGAAGCGGCGTGGTTGGACCTCTGCGTTACCGCTGGAGGAGGCGGAACGGTCGCTCTGAGCGGGCAGGAACGCCAGGCCGAGGGTGAAGAGCAGGAAAAAGATGGCCGCTGTGGCCGTTTCGGTGGAGACGCGCCTCATACGTTCAGTATCGGATGGGGGTGGTGTTTCTTGACAAAGAGACCGGGCGTTTTTACGATGCCTTCGGTGAGCGGCAAACGTCGTCGCACAGGCCCCGGCGTGAGTCTTCCTCGCTGGTTCAGCGGTGCGCATTCCGGCATTATCTCTGTCTCGGCGAATTTTCCGTTGGTGTTACCGCGTGAGGTGTTTGAACGCCGTCTGCGCGGGGGCGGTGGTTCCGGCAAAGAGCCGCGGGTGCTGGTGCTGAATCAGGAGTCCCCTGAGGCGGTGCGGGACAGCAATGGACCGGTATGGACGACAACGCCGGCGCACGTGATCGATTTGCTCCGGCGGGGAGACCTTGACCTTACGGCGTTACGGACGATAATGACACGTGTTCCATCGGAGGACGCTCTGGCATTTTTGGCAGACGTGGGGTATATACTCTCGAAATCGGAGGGTTCTCCGCAGATCGTGCTTTTGGTTGAGGATGATTTGCCGCTGGAGGCGTTTGAACGCATTCCGACTCGCCGCTGGCGGAGATCTGATCTCCGACCGCAACGGATGGGACAACAGAAAGGGAGCGATACGATGGCAGACAAGAAAGATTCTCATATTCAGGATCCGCAGACGTTGCGCGAAGAGGTGCGCGAGATCATCCGCCGGATCCACGAT
>JAQIBO010000244.1 GCA_027859055.1 Spirochaeta sp. | reverse complement strand
CCAGCTCGGCAGGCGCTCCGTCAACTAGAAGGGAGAGGGGCGGAGGCCCATCGATGTCCAGCCGAAGCGGCCGATCGTGATCGCCGTTGCGCTCGTAGGGGCGTTTTACCTCCTGTTTGCCGTCCTGCTCAACGTCCCGTTTCCGCGGGGCCTGCTCTAAGCGCTGTTCCAACCCGTCTGCGCCAATCCACGGTATACTGACCGCGTGTCCCCCGTGAACGCAACCAGATTGAAACAACTGCGCCACCTCATCGGCGGAACCGGTGACCCTCTCGCCGCCCTGCCGCCACGATTTTCGCCCCTGCTTCAGCCGGTACTGCGCCTGGTGGGCCCCGTGTATCGCCGCCTCGGCATGGGTATCCGGCACCTGACGGTAACGGGGAGGGAGGCGGCGGTCCAGGCGGTAGCAGGGCCCGCGGTCACGGGGACGGAGGCCGCCGCCGGTAGCGCCGTCCGGCAGGTGCACGCACCGCCGGTCAAAGTGTTCTTCGCGTTTCGCCATCCGTCCGTTGATGACCCGCCGATCGTCTATCACGTTGTGCAGCAGCTGTTGCATCAGACGCGCCGCCGCGGCGCCTCCGCCCGCGGCCGGGCCGCACAGCACGACCCCGACTCCCGCCGCGGCTCCACCGTGGCCAAGGCACCGATAGTCCTTTACGGCCGGGACGTCCCGGTGTGGGCGGGCCCCCTCGCTGCGTGGATCCTTCCCCGAATCGGCGCGATCAGCGTCTTCCACGAACAGGTGAAACGGGACAGTCTCGACGAGGTGTACGCCGCGGTTCGAAAGAGCGCACAACCGATCGTGCTCGCACCGGAAGCGCAGGTCACCTACCACAACTACCGCGTCGCGCCGACGCAACGGGGCACCGCACACCTCGCCGTGGAAGCGGCTCGAGCTCGGGCGGGAACACCCGGCGCCGTCGAAGTCATTCCGATCGGCCTTGAATACCGTTACCCCGACCGCGGCAACCGGCAGCTTCACCGACTCCTCCGAAAGGTCAGTGCGGAATTGGACCTTCCGTACCGAAAATCGGGCGACGACCCGGTTGGACACGTATGGGAGCTGTACGCACATCTGTTTTATGTTTTGGAAACGCGCTACGGCGTGGCGCCGGAGCCCGAGGCATCGACACGGGCCGCGGACCCGGCCCGAAACACGGAACTCGCCGGCCGGTTCAACAACCGGCTCCACCGTCTCATCCACGCGATTCTGGCGACGGGTGAGCGCGACGCCGGTATCTCCGCCACTCCGGGTTCCACACCGATATCGCGAGTCTTTCAGCTCCGCCGAATTTTCTGGGAACGGCGTTTCCCGCCCTGCGGAAGCAGTCCGTTTGAGAAACGCCTCCTCGACATCGCGGCGATGGAGGCCTGCGTTACGGCGCGCCACTTCCAGACCGTTGATCTGCTGGCGTATCTCGATTTCACCTACCTCGCCGAGGCGGGACTGTTACCCGGCACACCGATCCCCCCGGCGGGCAGCGCCGCCCTCGCGCGCCTGGTGGAGTACCTCGTCTCCCTCGACGACGCGCTCAGTCGCGCCCAGGGACACACTATTGCCCGGCGCCACCGCTGGCGCGGACGCCGCTGCGCGGTACGGTTCGGCGACGCGATACCGGTAGCGGCGCCGGCGGAACGATCGCACCGTCACACGTATATCGCAGAGCTACAACAACGGATTCAAACGGCGTTAATCGAGATCAGCGCCGTCGAAGGATGACAGATCCGCCGCGGTATCAACATCGAAATGGATCGCCTGGGACTGTGCAGCATCGGGAAACGGTACGTCCACCAGCGGATAGTGAAGCAGGAACTCCCGCATTGACGAAACGGTTGCGTACGCCCGCTGCAGCGCCGGTATGACCCGGCGGGAGATCAGGACCGGATGACCCCGTCGTCCGGCGTAAACGGGGAAAAAGGCTGCGGGTGGGTCGGGCGCGCCGCTCGCCCCGGCGGCCCCGCTCGCGCCGCTTGCCCCAGCGGCATCGGCAACACGATGAAATACCGTCTCGTCCAGTTTCGGCATATCGCCGGGAGCGACAAAGAACAGCTCGCTTTCCACAGCCGCTGCGCCACACGCGATCGAACTCACCATCCCGTTCCGGTAGTTCTCATTCCAGACCGTTTCCACCCGATCGCGTCCGGCCACCAGACGCACAACGTCTTCGCTGCGATATCCGGTCACGACAATGACCCGTCGGCACACGACCAGGGCGTTGTTAATCGCGCGGGTGAGAAGCGGCGTGCCGCCATACGTCGCAAGCGGCTTGAACGCCCCCATGCGGGAGGAGCGGCCCGCCGCGGGAATCACACAGTCAAACGGCAAAACACCTTGCGCCATCGCTTACAGCTCAGCCCACATCGCAGGAACCAGCGATCAGCGCTCGGCGATGCGGCGGGTCGTCTTGAGCTGCATCCAGCGCTTGTTGACGATCGATCGCATGTGGGTGCCTCGTCCGCACACCCCGGATTCGTCAGAGACCTCCGCTGCGATCGTCAGATGATAGCCGTCGAAATCCACGAGGGTCACCGTTATCTCCACCGTCGAATCAACAAGCGTCGGATGTTCGTGGACCACTTCAGCGCTTTTGCCCACCGAGATAAACCCGTCGGGAAGATGCGGATCGATCAGTTTGACCGACGCCAGGCCGATCATCGACACGAGCCCCGAAGTGGACAGCAGCTTTTCCATGTCGTCAGGCAGGTGATTACCGAACGTCTCTTCTTCCGTCACGTAATGGTGCGTCGTTGACGCCATGCCCGTCTTGATTCCGGGGAATCTCATCCTGTCGCTCCTTCCTGCCGGACACCCGGCGGCACGATACCCGCCCGCGTACGTTCAGTCACAGTCGTTTTTCAGAATCTCCGGTGCGGAGCGGCAGCTCCCGTAGGGGCTCTTGGTAATCCAGTTGTTTACCGCCTCTTTGCGGTTCAACGCCCGCCAGACATCCTCGGAGCGCAGCGGCATATGGGTTACCTCAGCGCCGGTGGCGTGCTGAATCGCGTTGCCCAGCGCCGCCGCGACGGAGATCATGCTGTGTTCCGCAATACCGCGGGCCCCGTAGGGACCGTCAACCTGCGGCGTTTCCACTCCGAACGTCTCCACCTCCATCGGAATGTCCTTGGCGGTCGGAATCTTGTTGTCGGTGAAACTCGGATTGAGCAGATGACCCTTCCGGTCGTAGATATACCCTTCCACCGTTGCCGTCCCCAGCCCCTGAACCATCCCGCCGATCGCCTGTCCGCGGAACGCGTCGGGGTTGATCACCCGCCCCGCGTCAAAGACCGACGCAACTTTCAACACGTCGTATTCCCCCGTCCGGGGATGTACCGCCACGATCATTCCGTGGGCGCCGTAGGTCCAGTCGATCGCCGGCAGCCCTTCGCCGGTCTCCTTGTTGAGATGCGTCAGCCCCTGGGCGATATACCGACCGACGCCGACAAGCGGCCCGCCGATCGAGTTGCCGTTGGGGAACGCATACCCGATCGCCAGTTGCCGGAACTCCACCCGGCTTTCCGGGTGGTGTCGCACAAAGATACCGTCGCCGTCGTGATCCAGATCACGGGTATTGGCGCGGAGCACCTGGGCGGCATCGCCGTACGCCTTTTCCAGCAGATCATCAGCAGCGAGAATCGCCGCATTTCCGCTTAACAGGAGCCCCTTCGACGCCACCGTCTGCCAGTCGTAGGGGTCCCGATCGGTGTCGGACTCAAAGGCAACCTTCACCTTTTCCATCGGCATGCGCAGCCGCTCCGCAATCATCTGCGCCACCGCGGTGTAGGTGCCCTGCCCGTAGTCGATCAGGGTAAGGTTGGCGGTAACGGTACCGTCCTCGTTCATCTTGACGATCACCGTTGTCGCGGTGAACGGCGGCATCGCCGGTGCCTTGTGAAGTCCCACCACCGCCTTGCCGATCTCTTTGCCCGAGGCGGCGGCGCGAGCGCGCTCCTCCTCGGTCACAGTCCCGTAGCCGACCATCTCCGCCGCCTTTTTCAGGCACGCGTCGATATTACCGGTGTGTTCGGTGATCACCTCCCCGGTGAGCGTCTTTGCGCCAGGTTTGAGGGTGTTCTTCAGCCGAAATTCCAGGGGGTCCATCCCGATCGCCTCAGCAACCAGGTCCATGTGCCGCTCGAGCCCCCAGAAAAACTCAACGTGGCCAAATCCGCGGTACGCCGTCCCGAACGGCTTGTTCGTGTACACCGTGTAGGCGTCGACCGTCGCGTTGGGGATCTCGTACGGACCGGCGGCACTGTACCCCGATGCGCGCGTCACGTTGACCGCGTAGTCCGCGTACGCTCCCGCGTCCCACCACATCGTCATCTGCTGCGCCACGATGTGTCCGTCCTTCGACACGCCGGTCTTGATGTTGTAGGTCAGCTGGCTGCGACAGGGGAGCAGACTGAACTCCTCCTCCCGGGTGGCGGTAAACTTCACCGGACGGCCCTTGGCAGCGCGACTGAGGACCGCCACCAGCGGTTCAATGCCGATTCCCGCCTTTCCGCCAAATCCGCCGCCCACGTAGGGAACCTCAACGCGAACGTTGCGGTGGGGCAGTTTGAACGTGATTGCAAACAGATTACGCAGGGTGTAGGGAGACTGGGCACTGGACCAGATGTGTACGTTGTCGCCCTGTCCCCACTGGACAATCGCCACATGCGTTTCCATCGGAACGTGCTGAACCGACGGGTTGGTGTACTCCCGCTCCAGAATCCATTCCGCCTCTTCAAAGCCGGTTTCAACGTCGCCCTTTCGGAGTTTGGTATGGTTGGCGATATTGGTACCGGGCACGGGGGTAAACGCCGCCTCCATGTAGGAGTAGCTGCCAAGGTCGGGATGAACCAGCGGCGCACCGTCCTTGACGGCGTCTTTCGGATGCAGAACCGGCTCCAGCTCCTCGTACTCAACAACGATCGCCTCGACGGCGCGCTGGGCGATTTCCAGCGTATCCGCCGCCACCGCCGCCACCGCTTCACCGAAGTGGCGGACTTCGGTACGCGCGAGAATATCCTTGTCCTCCACATAGAGTCCCAGTTTGAAACCGAGATCCTTCCCGGTGACGATCGCCCGCACCCCCGTGATCGCCTCTGCGGCGCTGGTATCGATCGATACGATCTTTGCCCGCGCGTGGGGACTGGTCTTGACCCGGGCGTACAGCATGCCCGGGACGGTCATATCACTGACATACGTCGCCTGACCGGTCACCTTTTCGACCGTATCAATCCGACGCGTCACCTGTCCAACGTGTTTCAGTTCCGATGAGGCAGCTGTATCAAGCATCGCGTTCCCCCTTCTCTGCGCCGGTTCCCACCGGGTCTACCGGGGCCAGCCGTGCTGCCACGGCATCCCGCGCGACGATATCCTCAGCCGCGCCGTTGTCGGCGGCATCAAGAACCGCCTCGATAATCTGCTGATACCCGGTACAGCGGCAAAAATTCCCCTCGATACCTTCCACAACTTCATCGCGGGTGGGGTGCGGATTGCGTCGCAGCAGATCCTTGATCGTCATGACCATGCCGGGCGTACAGAATCCGCACTGGGCGGCGTGGTGGGTGTCAAAACTGATCTGGACCGGCGTCAGTTTTCCGTCCTGCGCCTCGCCCTCGATCGTCTCGATCGTGGCGCCATCCGCCTCAGCGGCAAGGACCAGGCACGAGTTCACCGAGCGGCCGTTCATGATAACCGTACATGCGCCACACTCACCGGCACCACACCCTTCCTTCGTCCCGGTAAAACCAATGTCCTCCCGAAGCACGTGAAGCAGCGTTTTGTGCTCCGGCACGGAGCGCTCGTAGAGGTCACCGTTTATCCTGCATCGAATCGTTTTCATACTGCCGCCTCCGCCGCGGTCTCGGTAGACAGTCCGCCGTCCACCAGTCGGTTGATAAACTCATCCACCATAAACGAACGGTACGCCGCGGTTGCGCGTACGTCATCAATCGGGCTGATCATCTCCTGGGCCTTCTTTTTGATCGTCTCTGCATCGGTATCCGGCGGAAAATCGGGCAAAAGAACCGGGGTTGGCGCGGCGGAACTGATCGCGCAACGAATCGCCGCAGCGGATTTAATCATCGCCACACTCACAACACCCAGGTCGTGTCCCTTGATCCGCTTGAGCTTCTCATACCCGCCTGCCGCGCGCGCCCACGTCGGGGGCACCACAATCCGGGTGACGATCTCATCTGAGCGAATCATCGTCCGCTTCACCCCGGTGATAAACTCTCCCAGGGGCAAACGCCGTTCACCGTCGGCGCTTTGCAGCACCACCTCACCCCCAAGGGTGTACAACGGCCCCGACATATCTCCGCAGGGACTCGCGGTAACGATATTGCCGATCACCGTGGCGCGGTTTCTCAGTTGGTATGTCGCCAGTTCCTCACCGGCGATGCGGAGAATGGGGAACTCCCTCCGGACATCGGAATCTCCGACAAGCTCGTTCACCGTGACGCACGCCCCGATCGACAACCCGTCGGAGGCAGACCAATCCAGGGCGTGGAGTTCAGCTATCCCCTTGAGATCCAGTACATGGGCGGGCCTGGCAAGCCCCGCTCTTATCACGACAAACAGATCGGTTCCGCCGGAAAACACCGTTGTATCCGCCCCGTGCCGGGCAAGAAACGACAACGCGTCCCCCAGCGTATCGGGTCGGTGATACGAAAAATCATGAAGCATACTGCACCACCTTTCCTCCCGTCCCGGCACAGAATGTGGGAAGCGGCACCGCGACCGCCACGGCCAATCACCGTTCGACAGACATATCGTCCACCGGGCGTGAGGCTGCTCGTCTGCGCAACTTTCCCTGAAGTGCAACCGGGAGGCGAGTATCTTTTTCCATTTTCTGACCTCCCCATCGCCTTGTCAAGAAAAAGAAAGCGAATCAGAATGTCCTTTATGACAAATACACTCACCAAGAGCGGTAGCGGGCGGGCGATCGCCGTTGCCGGACTCTTTTTTCTGTTCACCCTGATTGCGGTATTGCCGGTCCTTGCCACCGGCGCTGCGGAAGGGGAATCACCCGGAGCGTCGACGGCGAAAACCCGCACCGTCACCGACGCCCTTGGCAGAGACGTCACCGTCCCCGCCGACCCCGAGCGCGTCGTCACCGCCGGACGCGCCGTACTGATGATCGCCGATGTGCTCTACGCCTTCGAGGATGCACCGGAGCGGATCGTCGGGATCGGCCGTATCAGCCAGGGAGCGGGCAGCTTCGTCGCCGACATGGACCCCGCGTTCGACGAGAAAGTTGTCTTTGAACGCAACGTCGGGCCTGAGCAGATCGTCGCGGTGAATCCGGACCTGGTTATTCTGAAAACGTTTATGCGGGAGTCCCTCGGCAGTCCCCTTGAACGCCTTGGCATTCCCGTCCTGTATGTGGAACTGGAGACGCCGGAACAGTACGACCGGGATATCCGTCTCCTGGGACAGGCCCTCAACGAGGAGGAACGGGCGCGCTCCCTGACCGCCTATTTCTCCAACAGTCTCGCCGGGATCGAGAGCGCTACGGCCCCTCTCACCGCCGCGGAACGCCCGGAAACACTCCTTCTGTACTACCGTGGCAGCGGCGGAGACGTTTCCTTTCAGGTTCCCCCCGCCCGCTGGATCCAGACGCGGATCGTGGAGTCCGCCGGCGGCGTACCGGTGTGGACCGAATCGGTCACCGGTGGTGGCTGGCAGACGGTGGGATTTGAGCAGATCGCCGCGTGGGACCCCCAGGTGATCACGATCGTCTCCTACAACGACGACGTGGAGACGATCCGGGATTCCCTCGCCTCCCAGCCGCGCTGGCAGGAGCTGTCGGCGGTACGGGATGGACGCTTCTACGCCTTTCCAAAAGACTACTACAGCTGGGACCAGCCGGACACGCGGTGGATCCTCGGCGTCACCTGGCTCGCTGATCGGCTCCACCCGGATCTTTTCCCCGACCTGTCCGTTATGGAAGAGACGCGACGGTTCTTCCGCATCGTTTACGGAATCGATAACGAGCGCTTCAATGAGATGATTGCGCCGTTGCTCTCGGGAGACCTCGACTGACCAGGAACGTCGCCGATTCCGTCGGTCGGGACCGGCGCAACCTCGCCCTGCTAATCCGGCTCCGTGTTACCGTTGAGGCCGTAGCGCTCCTGGTGGGGCGTTACCCCCGCCCCGGATTTATCTCCCTGGAAGCGCTGCGCCAGAACGCCCTCGCGCGAAATCTGGTACTGCTGCTCCGCCTCCCCCGGGTGGTCACCGCCGTTCTCCTCGGAGCGGGCCTCGGGGCCGCCGGAGCGGTGATGCAAATGCTGTTTGCCAATCCCCTGGTGGAGCCGGGGCTTATCGGCGTCTCCCAGGGGGCGGGATTCGGCGCGGTCCTTGCG
>JAQIBO010000327.1 GCA_027859055.1 Spirochaeta sp. | reverse complement strand
GCCTGCGCCCGGTGGGGCTCGGATGTGATCACCGTCACCTCGTGTCCCATCTCGGCGAGGAGATCGACCGTCTCGGCGATCCGAAACGCGGCAGCGGTGATATCGGGGCGGTAGTACTGGGCAGCGACGAGGATTTTCACGTGATTCAGCCCCCTGCGGTCGCGCCGGTCCCGCTGTCCGGTTTGCCGCGGTCTGCGGGACTACCGTTGCTCTCGCCGGCGAGGTGCGCGGCGATCGCATCGAGGATCCGCTCGCTCGCGCGGCCGTCCCCGTAGGGGTTGTGCGCGTGCGCCATCGCCGCGTAGTGGTCGGCGTCCTCGATCAACCGCTTCGCTTCGGCGACGATCGTCTGCCGGTCGGTCCCCACAAGCCGGACCGTCCCCGCTTCAACCGCCTCGGGACGTTCGGTCTTCTCCCGCATCACCAGAACGGGCTTTCCGAGCGAAGGCGCCTCTTCCTGCACTCCGCCGGAGTCGGTAAGGATAAACCGCGCGCCGTCCATCAGGCGGACAAACGGTGCGTAATCCTGCGGTACGATAAGAGAGACGTTCGCGATCCCGCCGAGGATCCGCTTCACCGGTTCCTGAACGCGGGGGTTGAGATGGACGGGGTACACGAAGTTCCAGTCGGGGTACGCTCCGGCAAGGTCCGCGATCGCCTGACAGAGCGATTCGAAACCGCCACCGAAGTTCTCCCGGCGATGTCCGGTGATCAGAACGTAGGGGCGGTCGCTCTCGATCTGCGGCCACGCGGTGTGGAGGGCTGATAGCCCGCGGGTAACGAGGTCGTTCTCCGCGTCAGCGCCGGACGCCGCGCTCGACAGCCGGTCCCGCACCCAGAGAAGCGCGTCGATCACGGTGTTCCCGGTGACGGTGATCCGACCGGGATCGATCCCCTCATCGCGGAGGTGCGTTGCCGATCCCTCGGTGGGCGGAAAGTGGATCGTCGCGATCCGGCTCGCCAGCTGCCGGTTGGCCTCCTCGGGGAAGGGTGCGGCGAGATCGTAGGTCCGCAGCCCCGCCTCGACGTGCGCCACCGGGACACCCTCGTAGAACGCGGCAAGTGCGCCGACGAAACAGCTCGTCGTGTCACCTTGCACCACGATAACATCGGGGCGGTGTTTCCTGATCACGTCGCGCATCCCCAGAAGGACCGACGAGGTAACGTCAAAGAGATCCTGCCCCGGTTTCATGATCGCAAGATCCTCGTCGGGAACGATCTCAAAGAGGCCGAACACCTGCGCAAGCATCTCGCGGTGCTGCCCCGTGGAGAGAACAAACGGTTTCAGATCGGTCCGGTCGCGTGCCGCAAGGATCACCGGTGCGAGCTTGATCGCCTCGGGACGCGTCCCGACGACAAAAAGCACCGTCCGGCGGTCGTCGTCGCCGACCACGCCGCCCTCGCCTCGGGATCCGCGGTCGGTGTGTACGCCGCTCATCGCCGCGCCCCGCAGACGTCCATCACCGGAGTATCCCCGGTATCCACCGCGGTAAACTCGCGGTGCCCCACCAGAAAGACCACGAGGTCCGCGCCGTCGACAGCCTCCTGTGGCGCGAAAAGATCAAACTCGGGATGGTTCTCGATATTGGGTTCACAGACACGCAGCGAAGCCCCCGCAGCCTTGAGCTGCCGGGCGATATAGAGCGCCGGGGACTCCCGGAGGTCGTCGATATCCTGCTTGTACGCAAGACCCATGACAGCGACCGTGCCGCCGGGGCGTCCCGGTGCCGGAGTACCGTCGTCCACCGCGCCCTCGCCCGCCGCGCTGTCCGCGGTCCCTCCGACGGCAAGCTCGCCGGCGCGGCGAAGGATCTCCTTGATCACCCACTCGGTCTTCCCGAGATTACGCTCGCGAGCGGTACGGATCAGCACCGCCTCCTCGGGGGCGCCGTCCACGAGAAACCACGGATCCACCGCGATACAGTGCCCGCCCACTCCCGGACCCGGCCGGAGGATATTGACGCGGGGGTGGTGGTTGGCCATTTCGATCACTTCCCAGACATCCACGCCAAACCGGTCGCTCAGGAGCGAAAGTTCGTTGGCAAAGGCGATCTGCACGTCCCGGGAGGCGTTCTCCACCAGCTTGGTCATCTCCGCGGTGCGCGCGGTCGTCTCAAGGAC
>JAQIBO010000239.1 GCA_027859055.1 Spirochaeta sp. | reverse complement strand
CGTCCACGGCGGTCCTCACGATTCTCGTTCTGATAATCGGTGAGGTCACGCCAAAGCAGATCGGCATCATCCACAACGAACGGGTGGCGTTGCGCCTTGCCCGGCTGCTTCATGTGATGTCGTACGTCTTTCTGCCGTTTATCTTCATCATCAGCACGATCAGCAGCGCCATAACCCGCCTCACCGGCGGGGAACCGCGGCCGAAAGTAACCGCTGAAGGGTTGCGTCACCTGGCGCGCTACGCCGGCCGGACCGGCGTTCTCAACCAGCTCCACGCGTCGATCGTCAAGAACGCGATCCGGTCCCACGATGTCCGGGTTGAGGCGATCATGACGCACCGTACAAAAATCGTGAGTCTCGACAAGCGGGCACCAGCCGGATCCGCCCTCGATACGATGCTCTCATCGGGGTATTCCCGCTTTCCCGTCTACGACAACGATCCGGAATACATCGTCGGCATCGTGATACTCCGGGATGTCGTCACGCTAACGCGGGAGAACGGTCCCGACGCGCCGGTGAGCCGCGTGATGACCGAACCGATCTTTGTCCCGGAGAACCGCAGTCTTCACGAAATGCTCGCCCGGTTGCAGCGGGACCACATAAACATGGCGATCGTTCTGGACGAATACGGCGGGCTCTCCGGTCTGGTGACGATTGAGGATCTTATCGAAGAGTTTGTCGGTGAGCTTTACGATGAGAACGAGATCGCAAAAACAAAAGCGATTCACAAGAACAGCGAACACGATTTCTCAATCGCCGCGGATACCCCGATCCACGTCGTAAACGACCAACTTGACATCGAGATCCCCGTTGAGGGCGACGCCCAGACGATCGGCGGGTACCTGACCGAACAGTACGGTGACATTCCCTCTTCAGGAACGCAGTTTCCTCTTTCTTTTGGAACATTCGAGATAGAGACGGTCAGCGAGAACCGTGTCGTCAGTGTCCGCTTCCGCCGCAAACCACCGCGGGATTAGACGCCGCAAATATCCTATAATTAACTGTGGGTGCGCGGCGTAGATTGCACCCGAAGGCGGTGCCGGATGTGGCGATTTCGAAATCTGGTCGTTGTGGTCGGGCTCGTTACCGTATTGGGTCTCATCTCACCTCATACCGTTGCGGCTGAGGAAGCACCAGTTGTGATCGAACCTCCACCGGTGGGCTACCCGGAAATCACCCGGGGGGCGCATAACGTATTCGCCCTCCTCAGTGGTGTCTATACCTCTATGACCGTGCTCGAAGAAACAACGACGGCGGGAGGCGGCGTTCTCACCGGCGAGACAGACTACGGCATCGGTGAGCGCGTTCTCGTGCAAGGCTCCGCGTCCGGGGCATTGCTGTTCGGAAACCGGAACCAACTTGTCGTAACATCTGTACCGGTCGACGTTTCTCTGGTGTTTCAACCGGTGCGGGCAAATCGCGTCTCTTTGTTCCTGTTCGGGGGCGCCGGTGGCGCGCTGACGGTCTCCACGTTGACCGTCACCATACCGCAACCGGTTCCGCTGACGTCAACCGTCATTGAAGACGACACAACGGTACGCGTGTCCGCAGTGACCGGCGCGCTTCGCGGTGGCGTCCAGGCGACCTGGTTCTTCAGGAACTGGGCTGCCTCGCTGTTTGCCACCTATCGAACTGTTGGTGGCTCCTACGAAACCACCCAGACTTCAGCGATGTCCTACACCTACCCCGGCGACTCCGGCGCGATTGCACAGTCCGCAGCGATCTCCCTTGGCGCTGACCTTCTCAATACCCGTCACGGATTGGCGTTGAGCTCCGCGTTTCAGCTTCGGGAGAACTCGAACCTCGTTGTCGTCAGCGTCAAATACCTCGTCAGCTCCTCACGGTAACGGCCGGGCGATCGTCTCACCACGCCGCAGGTGACGGATCGCCTCAACCGCGGCGCGGGCTGCTGATGTGGTGGTGGTGTACGGGATTCGGTGCCGAAGCGCCTCAACGCGAAGATACCCGTCATCACTGCGCGTGAAGCGGCCGAGGGGCGTGTTGATCATCATATCGATCCGACCCGACCGGATATGGTCGACCACATGAGGATGTCCCTCATGCACTTTGAGGACCACCTCCGCCATTATCCCGTGTTCAAAGAGGAACGCCGCGGTTCCGCGGGTGGCTGCAACGACAAAGCCCATTTCAACGAACTCCCGCACGATCGGCAGGATCGTCTCTTTGTCGTAATCGTTCACCGCCACAAATACGCGTCCCTGGTGAGGAAGCTGTGTGCCCGTGGCGATCGTCGCCTTTGCAAACGCCTCACCAAAGTCGGCGCCGATACCGATCGCCTCGCCGGTGGAGCGCATCTCCGGACCCAGCAGCGGATCGTGCCCGGTAAAACGATCAAAACTGAACATCGCTTCCTTTACCGCCCACCCGGTGACGCAGGAACCAACCCCGATTCCGTCGCCGTCGGGGGCAACCAGCCCCTGCGCGCGCAGCGATCGGCCGGACCAGACACCGACCGCCGCGGCCACCAGGTCCACGCCGGAGGCCTTTGAAAGAAACGGTACCGTCCGGCTCGCGCGGGGATTGACCTCCAGAACGTACAGGCGCCCCTCCTGGACGGCGAATTGGATGTTGAGAAACCCGCGCACCCCGATCTCCCGGGCGATCGCCGCGGTTGCGCTGACCATTTCCGTTTCCACGGTGCGGTCACTTTTGAACGGTGGAAAGACGCACGCCGAATCTCCCGAGTGGACGCCTGCCGCCTCGATGTGCTGCATGATTCCACCCACATAGACGCTGTCCGCGTCACTGACCGCGTCAACATCGTACTCAAACGCGTCTTCCAGGAACTGATCCACCAGAACCGGGCGATCCTCACTGAGAACCGGCGCCGCCGCCAGAAAGTCGTCGAGTTCCGACCGGCTGTAAGCGATTGTCATGCTGCGGCCACCGAGTACGAAGGACGGGCGCAGCAGCACGGGATAGCCGATCTCCTCCGCCGCCGCACGAACGGTCTCCGGAGTCCCGGCCATCCGGTTTTCCGGCTGTCGAAGCCCCAGCCGTCCGATCAGCGCCGAGAACTTCTCCCGATCCTCCGCGTTGTGGATGCCGGACAGCGAGGTTCCGACGATGCGCGCGCCGGCGGCTTCCAGCTCTTCCGCCATATTGAGCGGTGTCTGGCCGCCAAGCTGTACCACCACGTCCCGGACGTTCTCTTTGCGTAGTACGTGAATCACGTCTTCTGCAGTAAGCGGTTCTATGTACAGCCGGTCGGAGACGTTGAAATCTGTCGAAACGGTCTCGGGGTTGGAGTTCACCATCACCGTCTTACGCCCTTCCCGGCGATACGCAAACGAGGAAAGGGTGCAGCACGTGTCAAACTCAAGCCCCTGACCGATGCGGTTTGGCCCGGAACCGACGATCAGCACTCCGGATTCACCGACCGGCGCGCCTTCGTCCTCTTCGCCCCAGGAGGAGTAGAAATAGGGTG
>JAQIBO010000285.1 GCA_027859055.1 Spirochaeta sp. | reverse complement strand
GTTGAGATTTTCGGGGTGGGAACACCGGCGCGGCGGCACGCTTCGATGATACGCTCGATGCCCCGGCCCCAGGTTTCGATCTCTCCGGCGCGGTAGAAGGCGCGCGCGATACGCGGGTTCCACGGCTTGGACTCGTGGGAGGTGAGTAGATCCGCGTCGCTCCAGCCCTTGGGCAGGTGCCCCACGTTGGTAATCCACATGCGGTCGCGATAGACGCGGATCTGCGTCTCCACCGGTTGGGAGTAGTCGCGGTGGACCACCGCGTTGAGCAACGTCTCGCGCATCGCCGCGTGGGGAACCGGAAAGGATTCGATCCGCTGAGTACCCTCGTAGCTGATCACCGCCTTGAGGTACTTGGTGGTCAGCAGGTCGTAGGTAAAGTCGAACTGGTGCAGAAGGTTGCCCTCTATCACGTCGTGGTAGCGGACATCCCAGTCGTTGATAAAGTAGCCGATCCTGATCGACGCGTTGGTGTAGAACCGGTGCGGTTCGGGATGAAAGAGCAGCACCGCTGCGTTGGTGAGTTCCCCGTCCTGGATCAGTTCCAGCTTGCGGAGCAGATCCTCGTCGCTCTCCTCGAGGATTGAGGCGTCCACCCGGTCATGGCGCAGCGCCCGGCGCCGCCACGCAGCGATGGCGCCGGCGTCCAGGTCGGCAAGTGAAACGCGCTGAGTGGTGACAGCGTCCCAGGAGATATTCATCTTCTCAAGGATAAACCGGGAGAGCGCCGGGCCGGAAAGTTTCTGGTTGGTCGTACCGCTCCGGTAGTAGTACTCACCGCGGAAACTGATCGGCTGAGTGTGCGGCGCAACGCGCACGGTGACCAGATCAAGGTCATTCTCGGTCGTCAGTTCGACATCCACGAGGATTCCCATCGTGGTCTGTACCTTGTTGGGAATCTCCGTGAGGAGCGTCGCGGCATCGGTAACCCCGACGGCGCGGCCGTCATCGTCACGACCAATCTCCAGCACCCCGCCCGCGGCGTTGGCAAAGCCGCAGATCCACTTGAGGTAGTCGTCCTTCCAGAGGCGTTTCCACTCGCGGGTGTGGGTTTCGGTCATGAGTTGCCTCCCTGGTCGTCGTTATTCGTCGAATGTTCCAAATTCGTCAACAATTCGATCCGCATCCCGATCATAGTCTTTCGCAATCTCCCTGAGGGTCGTCGCAAAGCGCGGGAATCCTGCCAGATCAAGCTGGTTCGCTTTCTCACGATTTTCCTCCGCAAGCTTCCTTTCCGGCCGGCCACTGGGGTCCACCGCATGTACTTCTCGTGAGTTGAACGTTGCCGTCGAATATCCACGACGCATGTCTTCTGCGTCCGATCGATTCAGTGCCGATGCGACAGCACGATGAATCCACAGACCTCCGGGATCGGTAGGTGCGTAGTACAGGACCTCGCCAACGCGAATCATTGCAACTTCAATGTGCCCTGACTCCAATGCGAGTTTCTTTACCTGGCCAAGCCATGATTCAAATTTCGTCGCATCGAATGATCCATCGAACAAAGTCCCGGGAACAGTTTTCCACTCATGCAAAAGTCGCCACACATTGCGTGCAACTTCCACCGTGCCTTCATTCGCCTCGGTTGTCGTACCGTCCGTTTTTCTTGGTCGGTAAAGCAGCGTGATCGCTTCCCAGAAAAACGATGCATCGGCTGCCAGTCGCCGTTCGAGAGTTCTGGGAGCAGCTTCTCGATCATGGTCAAGGAATGGCAGGAATGCCCATTCAATCTTGTAGAGATCGTCGGTAACGACGGTTGGTTCTGATTGCAGAAACTTGATCAGCTCGACGATGTGGTAGTCGTCCATCGAGTGAAACGATTCGCTTGACGATGGAGCCGCGAGTAACGTAGTGACGACCAGTTTCGGATCGGGCGCTTTTCCTGAGTGCTTCTGGTGGAATATGCAACTGATCGCTGCATGCGCCCGACCTACGGTCAGGAGCTTCTCCACCGCAAAGGTTACGTCACTACCATCAGACACAAACAGAGCTTTCGCACGGGTCCAATATTCGCGATCGGCAATACCAAGCCAGTTCGTGGCTCTTCTCCAGGTTTCGCTCTCGAATGGGAAGTACGCCAGGAACTCGCCGATTTGCTCCTCAGACCATGTTGACCGATCCAAACCATCACACCACCTCCAACCTCCGGTCTTGAACCGTCGAGCTACATAGTATTCAACAACGGTGCGGTGGCTGCGTATTTCGGAGTTGATCACAGTCGGCAGCAACATCTCTTCAAGCCCGTGATCCGGGATCGACCCCAATGCAAATCCGACCATCCCCGGTACTTCAACCATCTCCGAGAAGCGGAGTGCTCCATTGATCCCATGCGAGGAAAGGATTGCGCGGATCGCTGTATCCTGATGCGTTTGCAAGACCTCTTGGTTTTTCTTGTAGTCGTCACCTTCGTGATACTCGTCGTGATGGCGATAGGTGAATAGATGTTGGTGGCGGTAGAAAACGTCGCGTGGCGCAAGCCTGTCCGATAGCCCTTCCAAACGAATGACGTGTACTTCCGGAAGCGCCCATTTCGCGGTCGAATGTCGACGGTGCTTGGTTACCATGTGTCTAATCCGATCCCAGACGAGGTGTTTGTCTCTGGCCGAATCGGCCCCTTCTGCCCAAGACTCCAAGTGAGAAACCAGACGATCGAACGTACCTGACGGGAGATGATCCGCGATGTCGACCAATTCCGCAAGCCGTTCGGGATCGTCTCCCGCGAATTCCAACGCGAGTTCTGAGTATCCCGTCACCGCCTCGACATAATCTGCCTGGGATACCCGTACTTCGTACTCCTCCGATATGACTTCACGCCACCGCGGTTTGTGGGAGCCGGATGACATTCGGAGTTGCCCGGGAAGCAGTGACAAAACCAGTTTCCACCCGACATCCGGAAAATCACCCAGAATGGCCCGTACTGTCGCAATACGTTTCTGCAATGAAGCGAGGGTTTGGGGCATCCATGGAAGCAGAATCTCCGACAGCGAGCTTGATGGGCGGTTCGCCCACTGCCCTCCGGGATCGATGTGCGCGAGCTCACCCAGAATCAGACATGACCTGGAAAAGTATTCATCGTTCCACGCCAATCCCTCGAGAGCCCGCAACAAACCAGTCACGTAGATGGTACCAAACGAACCGCCACTCTCCTGGGAGAATAGCTCTTCAAAAACTTGGGACGATGAACGCAGTGTTTCTTCAAGGACGTCAAGAAATACCGTGGGAGCTGCCTCGGAAAGCGCTGGTAGCAGATCGCAAAGACTACCCCACCGAATCCAGTCACCACCAATGAGAACCTCTCGGACTGCCGTTTCTGCGACCCGTTCGGCTCGCCATCGCGTGCAGTTTGTGCACGAGCCCGGGTAACTCCCAAGAATTGCGAGACCGTCGGCAATACCATTTCGCAGGGTAGATGAGTACCTCGCCGGATTTCCTTGCATGGAAGCCAAATGGCGCTCTTCTTTGGGCATGTCGAGGGCGGGATCGTTCTCCGAAAGAATCGTCAGAGCCACTTCGCTCACCCTATCGAGGTCCGCATCAAGCAACTGTGAACCGACAGCCTGCCAAAGGTTGCTACGGTCTTCGACCTTCCACCGGCCATTTTTGATTGATAGTGGCCCCGTTTGCTCTTGCAAGAGATCTCGCGCGACTTCCCGCCATGCTTCGAAACCGATCCCAAGCGCTTTCGCGACTTGCTCGGGATCGTTGGGATTGGTTTCGTCCCAGGATCCAAGCAATGCTGCGATCGCCAACAGGTGGCCGTTGGGATGTTCGCGCCAGTCTTTGTCGACCGGTTTCGAAACTTTTGTGAACCGTTCGGGTATTGTCCTTTCGATTCTGTGTTCGAACGCTGCTGATAGTTCAACCGGGAGATCGTCGCGGGTGATCGTGCCAGCCGCTTGATTTCTCGTCTGCACATACTGCACCACCAGAGCCCATAGCTCTTCCGCGTTGGTAGTTCGAAATTGGGAGATATGGGACCGCAACAAAGACAACACTACGCCCGACTCAGCGCTCATGTCGTACTCGAGTACGTGAAAATGCCGCAAAAAACTGTGCACCTGCTGGTCCGAAAGCTCCTTCCCATCGTTCGCCAGCTTAAGCTTCTCGCTGATAATACTGAGTCTCTCTTCCGTCTTTGGCGGACTGTACCTCGCGGTACTCACTTGCGAGAAGAAGTCCTGTGGATGGGGATTCGCACGCGCGTGTTCCGTGAGGAATGAGAGGGCCTTATGGTCGGCGCCGTTGAGATGACCCACGATGAGGGCGATTTTGTCGATATTTCTCGAAAAGACCTTCTCGTTGTTGAAGTCCATCCATGCAGCATCGAGTACAGCTCCAGTTTTCTGGTCGCCTTTTGTGAAAGAGATCGAATGCTTGACTTGGCACAGAAGTTTGCAAAGCTTTTTGGTAGCCGGGTCCTCAACGACGACGACAAGATCGTCGGTCTCGAACCCAAGATACTTTGCTTGCAGTTTGATTTCGACGATCGGCCAGCAAGGCAGAGCAGGGGCGTACCCCCCAGTTAGCATGAGCGTGACAAATGAAGCTTGGACGTGGATCTCAAATCGATGACCGCCTCCCCCCGTGGGAAACGGTGGGGCTAATCTTGTTCCCATTCCTGCTCACACGATTCCAGAAGCCGAATCCTCCCGGTCAAGAGTTCCTGCATCATACCTTCTTTAATACGCCGCGTTTTGTCACGTCGCTTCTCGAGAGCTGCAATCTCGTCGTCCATATTGGAGAGAACCTCGGCGATGGCACTTTGTTCGGGGAGGGGTGGGAGGCGAACCGCCACTTGAGCAAGGCTCCGCGCGGAGATATGGACGACCGCATCGCCTTGACCCATCTGCGCTTTTTGTACGTTGATTTCAGGAGTGTTGAACAAGTACCCAAGGAACCGTACGTCATGGATGTTCTGAGACAGGATCACCGTATCACCGCCAGCGTAGGCTTCGGCGTCTAGATCGAAACCGACACACTTTCCGATTTCGTCTCTTGTTTCACCTGAGCCAGCGAAAAGCAGATCGCCGCGTTTCAATCGAACACTCCGACTGGCGGTGTGATCGGTAATGAACGAATAGAAGGTTCGAATGACATCATCGTGATGCGTGTAGATCTCTCCGTAGCGAATGCAGGGCAGTCCTTCTGAAACCACTTCGGTCCGAGAGATTCCGGCGCCCTTTGAAAGAGTACCTATCTCCCCCAACGTCGTCTCCTCCCACTCCCCCGCAAACCCCGGCAGGCGGGTCTTTCCGGTGAGGAGCTGCTGCATGGCCGCTTGCTTGACGGCGCGTTTCTTGGTGATGAGCCGGTCGAGGGCGTCGAGGAGGTTGTCTACGTCGGAGAGCGCCTCGGCGATAGCACGTTGTGCCACTACACGAGGCTGTGGAAGTCGCATCGAACGGACCTGCTGATAATTCAATCCTTGACGGTTGCCACCGGCTTGGAACGCATCAATCTGTGACTGTCCGTTTGCGGAACGTAAGAATTCGTTCAGAAAAAGAGGGTCGTACGCTGTCTTCCGCACTCGGATTTCGCAGACATGCTGATTGACATTTCCGTGCGCGACTCTGTCATCAGCAACCGCTGAACGACCGATCGAGGCACCTGTGATGTTGAGAAGAACATCATCGGCTTCGACCTGGCTAGCAGGGAAGGTTGCGTGGATCTCTTCAGAAATGAATACAAGATCATCTAGATCAAGAACTCCGTCCCCAACATTCTGACTTCGGACGAAAGGAATACCTTCGGAAGAATAGACCAACGCGCCCCCACGTGGTGTATTTCCGCTCCCGACTCGAGTTACGATGTCGTCGATTAGACACGTTGCCCAATCCTCCGGAATCACCCCCACCTCGGTCATCTTGTACCCCGGCGGGACCGTATCGCGCCGCTCTTCACCGCTCATTCGAGGCCCCTTCCCGCTTCCTTATTATAGCCAGCCTATAATATGGCCCCACCGCTGGCTCCTTATTATGGCGCCGCTTACGTATGGCCCCCGCTCCACTTCCATATTGAAGCGCCCCTTGCATATGGCTCACCATTCCACCCCCATCTTCTTGAGGTGGCCCTCTACCCTGGCGCTCAGCGTTTCTACCTCCGCCTCTATCTCCGGGAAGGTGACGGCGTAGCGCTCGGTGAGGTCTTTGACGCGGTCGGCGAGGCGGCGGGCGATCTGCTGAACCTCCCGGTCGAGCGCCGCGGCGATTGCCGCGAGCCACGATTACAACACCACGAGGCGTTTTTTGACATACAACGGGATGTT
>JAQIBO010000236.1 GCA_027859055.1 Spirochaeta sp. | reverse complement strand
CAACGGTACCCGGGTGACTTTGGAATTCCCGATTACAGAGTAGCCCCTACGCGTCGTCTCCCAGGCGAAAGTCGCCGCCGCGCGTCTCACTGTCCGGGGTCCCCTCGCTTTCCGCGGGGGCGCCACTCTCCGTGTTTTCCGTACCCTCTGTCGAGCTCTCCGAAGAGCCCGATGGGAGCGCGCGCTGTTTCTCCCGGTCACCGGCGGTGATTTCCGCGGCCTTGCCGGTTTTCTTGTACCGGAACTGGATTTTGCCTTTCCGGACGCCGACCAGGATGTGCGCGCCCTCTTCAAAGCGGCGGCGCAAAAGATCGAGAGACAACGGGTCTTCGATCTCGCGCTGAATCGTCCGCCGCAGCGGGCGGGCACCGTACTTGACGTCGTACCCTTCGGAGATCAGCAGATCCCGGGCGGCGCGGTTCACTTCCAGGGTGATATCGCGTGCGGCAAGCCGCGTCTGAACCTCTCCCAGGAGGATGTCGAGAATATTGCGCACCTCCCGATCCTGCAGGCTGTGGAATACGACGATCTCGTCCACGCGGTTGATAAACTCCGGCCGGAACAGACGGCGCAGTTCGTTCATTGCGGAGGAGCGAATCTCACGGTAGTCCATGATCCCCTCTTCACTGCGGAAGCCGACCGACGATTCCCGGGTGATCTCCCGGGCGCCGGCGTTGGAGGTCATGATCAGCACCACGTTGCGGAAGTTCACCTTATGCCCGAGGTTGTCATGCAGCTCACCCTCTTCAAGAATCTGCAGGAGGATATTGAACACATCGGGATGGGCCTTCTCAATCTCGTCAAGGAGGACGACTGCGTAGGGCTTACGCCGAATCTTTTCGGTCAGAACGCCGCCCTCATCGTACCCGACGTACCCGGGAGGCGCACCGACGAGACGGGAAACGTTATGTTTTTCCATGTAGTCGGACATATCGATCCGAATCAACGCCTCGTCACTGCCAAAGAGGAACTCCGCCAGCGTCTTGGCCAGCAGACTCTTACCCACCCCGGTGGGTCCGAGGAAGATAAAGGAGCCCATCGGGCGTTCCGGCGCACTGAGGCCGGTCCGACTGCGCCGGATTGAACCGGCGATCGCCTTGATCGCGTCGTCCTGACCGATAACGCGCTTGTGCAGATCCTTCTCGATATCCAGAAGCTTGTCGCTCTCGCTCTGGGCAAGGCGCACCAGAGGGATCCCGGTCATCTCGCTGAGAATGTAGTTGATATCGTCGGCGTCGACGATGCTCTGTTCGCTGCGCAACGACACTTTCCACTGGCTGCGAAGGTCCTCAACGCGCTGCTTCAGCTGGCGCACCTCGTCGCGGATCGCGGCGGCGCGCTCGTAGTTCTGACTGTTCACCAGGGCCAGCTTTTCGCCGTTGAGACGCTCAATCTCCTGTTCCAGTTCGGCGATCTCGGTGGGCCGGACGCTGTTGCTGATCCGCTTCCGGCTCCCCGCTTCGTCGATCAGATCTATCGCCTTATCCGGCAGGAAACGATCGGCGATGTACCGGCGGGAGAGGGTGGCGGCGATCTCCACCGCTCCCGGTGTATAGGAGACGTTGTGGTGCCGCTCATAGTGGCCCTTGATTCCCTTGAGGATTTCTATCGTGTCTTCCACCGAGGGCTCTTCCACGATAATGCTCTGGAAGCGGCGCTCCAGGGCGGCATCCTTTTCAATGTACTTCTTGTATTCGTTAAGCGTCGTTGCGCCGATGCACTGGATCTCCCCGCGGGAAAGTGCCGGTTTGAGCATATTGCTGGCGTCAATTGCGCCCTCGGCACCGCCGGCACCGATAATCGTATGCAGCTCATCGATAAAGAGGATGACGTTACCGTTGGTGGTGATCTCTTTCATCACCCGTTTCAGGCGTTCCTCGAATTCGCCGCGGTACTTGGTGCCGGCGATAAGGCTGGCCAGGTCCAGCGTCAGGACGCGCTTTCCAACGAGGACTTCCGGCGCGGTACCGTCGTGAATCTTTTGCGCAAGACCCTCGACGATCGCGGTCTTTCCCACCCCGGGCTCACCGATCAGGACGGGGTTGTTCTTTGTCCGGCGGGCGAGAATCTGAATCACCCGCTGGATTTCCCGCGCACGTCCGACAACCGGATCCAGCTTGGCCTCCTTGGCCAGTTGGGTGAGGTCGCGGGAAAACTCGTCCAGGGTAGGCGTGGACTTTTTGTTTGAGGAGGCGGTGCTCACGCGCCGGCGACTTTGTCCCTGCGAGGAACTGCCCGCTCCCGCGGAGGCGCTGGCGGTAGCCTGTCCACCGCCGGTACTGCCGCTGAGATCGGCGATCACATCCCGCAGCATCTCCACGGTGACGCTGTAGCCGCCGAGGAATTTCGCGGTCTCGCTGTCGGTCTCGCGACTGCACGCCAGCAGGAGATGCTCCGTGCCGATATATTCATGCCCCAGATTACGCGCCTCTTCGGCGGAATCCTCCAGCACTTTGCGACCCCGAGGCGAGGGCGGCACATCTCCGAGGGTGAAGCCGCCGCGCTTTTTGGGAATCACGTTTTCCAGTTCGATCTGCATGCGCGCCGGATCGATCATCAGTTTTTCCAGCGCTTTGTATCCGAGCCCACCGCCCTCTTTCAGCAGAGCGAGCATGATGTGCTCCGGCAGCAGCTGGTCCGAGTGAAATCGCTTTGCCTCGTCCTGGGCAAGTATCTGGAGCACCCGTTGTGCCCGCTGTGTCAGTCCCTTAAACATCTTCTATTCTCCCAAGCAACCGGCGCATCAATGCGGCGCGGCGCGTGTCGACCGACGCCGTTGTGTCATCGGTCTGCAGTATGCGTACCTGGCTGTCCGCGGCAACAAAAAGGAGCTCGGTAACATCGGTATCACCAAGATCATCCACTATGCCGAGCTGTGCTCCGAGACGAAGCACCGACAGCAGGTCCATCGATTCCTCTTCAGACAGGGTTCGCGCGTGCCGGAGCGTGCCAAGTGCGCGTCCCGCACTGTCTGCCAGCTCTTCTCCGTGGCGCCGCAAAAGCTCCTGTCGCGCTTCCTGCTCATAATGTAATAACCGCCCGGTGAAATCTGCAAGCGTCCCGATGATTTCATCTTCGGACTCGCCGAACTCACCGACGTATCCGGCGGCGTACAGCGAGCCGCCGTCGTGTTCCCGCCGGCTGTACCGGTTGAGCACGACCCGGTCTCCGGCTCCGTCCTCCGGCAGTTTCAACCCGTCACTGTGCTCGATCGCCGGCAAATGAAGCAGGTTTGTCGCGGCCAGGCCGGTGCCAACCCGTTTCACGTCTGGTGAAAGGTACCCAAGTTTAAGGGATACCGCATAGTCCAGATGCTCTTCCAGGGCACGATCCAGGTCCGTTGCCTTTTCACGGGGGCAATTCAGGTCAAATCCGCCGCAATACGCGGAGATCCGCAGGTGATCCGCGGTACCGAGACGGACGATCAGGTCATGGTCAGGTGAAATCGCGGCGACGCCGGGACGATCTCCCGATACCAGAACGCCCCGCTCCTCGTAGAAACGGCGCACTTCGTCAGTCATCGTCGCGCCGTCAAGGAGGGAAAACTCCTGCGGTAACGCGTACAACGCGGCGTCGATCGCGCGGCGCAGTCCAAGCACACCCGTGTCGCTCAGGAGGTGCTGAAACGGAAAATCCGACAGGTTTCGGTTAAGACTGACCTGGGAGGCGAGAACGATCTCCCGATCCGGTCCGGTCAGGGAGTACCAGGACGAAACGCGCGGGGTATCTGCGTGATCAATCATCGGTTACCGCTACTCCGAGGTGAGTTCGTCGCCCCTGAGGCCGCGGATCTCATCGCGCAGCCCCGCCGCCTGTTCAAAGTCTTCCTGCTCTACCGCCAGGGACAGGCGGTGTAACAGCGCCTCCCGTTCAACAAAGAGCTGCCGGTACCGTTGCAGCCGAGCGGGAATGCGATCGGCGTGGGTGCCGGGGTCACGGTGAATGTGGAGAACGCGATCCACCGACGCGGCAAAATGATCGTAACAGTGCGAGCACCCGACGCGGTGGCGGAGCAGGACGTCACGAATCGTTGTTCCGCAGTGGGGACAGGTGGTCTCGACAGCATCCGTTGCCGATTCAGACTCAACAAAAAGACCGTCCATAAGGTAGGCGACGCTCAGAGGATGAGACGGTACCGCGGATATGCCCAGTTCCCGGGCCTGCCCTGCGGGGATCTCTATCTCTTCCCGTTTTCCACCGACTACTCGTACGACCTTGACTGTTTTCACCATCGCTCCTCTTCTGATGAGACTATACCACGCCGGTGCCGGCGAAGACAGCAGATTCAGACCGAATGACGCAGGATTCGGTCCGGTTCGATCCGTGCCGCCCGGCGCGCCGGCAACAGTCCCGACATCAGCGCGACGACCAGCGTAAAAAACACCGCGGCAAGGGCGGGAACAAACCGGAGGGAGACGGGGATCTCCTCCAGATAGAAATCGCTGCTGAACAGATCAACCGACCGGCCGGCGAAGAGGGAGATAACCGTTTCCACCCCGCGGAGGACCTCGTTGATATTGCCCGCCAGAAGCAGCCCGACCGCCGTACCGATCGCGGCACCGACGACGCCGATCATCAGTCCCGCGACGATAAAGGTGCGTCCGATCGACGAGGCGTCCACCCCGGTGGCACGCAAAATGGCGATCTCCTGCTCCTTTTCCACCACCAGCAGAACCAGCGCCGAGGAGACGTTGATCGCCGCAACAACGACGATCATCGCCATGACAACGCTCAGCAGATTTCTGCTGGTCAGAAACGAGACGTACCGCCCCTGTTCAAGGGAGTACCAGTCGAGGACAAACCAATCCGACCCGACGTGTCGCCGAATCTCTCCCGACGCCCGGGACATGCGCGCCCGCGATTCAGCTTCCAGCACGCCCGATACGCCGCGTCCGAACAGTGGGTTGGGCAATGCGAACGGGTCGTCGACCTTGAACCCGATTATGTCGCGGGCGGTCTCCTCGGGAATAATGCGCAGTCCCCGTTCCAGCGGGATAAAGACCCACAGTTGATCGAGGTCGCGGTAACCGGTGCTTACAACGCCGGATACGGTGAACCGACTCACCCGCGGCAGCATCCGTCCTTCACCAAGGGGGCGCACCGTCAGGACGCGGACCTCGTCGCCGGGGCCGACATCCAGTCGCGCGGCGATATGGGCACCGAGCACGGCGTAATCGGGATCGTTGAGATCAAAGTCTCCGGCACGGACCTCGATAGTGTCCCGGACAGCGGGGTCACCATCGTAAAACTCCGCCGGCACCGCGCGAAGCGTCACCCCGCTCCGGCGGGTGTCCGAGTAGATCAGTCCGAACCCCTGTCGTTCCCGTCGGGCGGAGCGGACACCGGGTATATCGCGAAGTTGGGTGAGCAGCGCCGGTGTCGATTCATCATCGGGCAGCGTCCGCGCCACTGCCTGCAGGTGGTAACTGCCGGCCTCGATAAAGCGGGTCACGATTCCGGAGATCATGCCGTCGGCGATCTGTTGCACCACTATGAGCGGGATCAGGCTCAAGGCGACGCCGACCACTGCGGTGACAAGGCGGCTGCGGCCCCGGCCGGTGCCCCCGAGGAAGCGGCGCGCCAGCAGTATTACGCCGGAAAGAGACATCCGCTCTCCAGTCGCAGGACCCGGCCGGTCCGTTCGGCCAGTTCCTCGTTGTGGGTAACCAGGATAAGGGTCCGCTCCTGGGTGGAGACGAGGTCGAAAAGGATATCTTCCACGTGCCGGGAGTTGGCGTCGTCGAGGTTGCCCGTCGGCTCATCCGCCAGCAGAAGCGGGGGGTGGTTGATCAGCGCCCGGGCAAGGGCCACGCGCTGTCGTTCGCCCC